>DATBGR010000171.1:0-6427 GCA_036557905.1 Nitrososphaeraceae archaeon
GAATGAGTTGATGAGTCTCGTTCGGATCCCAGATGGAGGGACCTAGGAAACGCGGTCCAATGCCAGCCTTTAATTTCTGACAACAAATAGCAATTAATAAGAATCTCGATATTAGAGTCTCATAGAAGAATTCTAGGAAGAAGGATGACATGACATATCAATAATGGCCTCGTCATAAAACTATAACTCACTTGGATTCGATACCAAGTCTTAGCCCCAAATTAACGCTTCTACACCTCATATAACCATATACAATTGTCCTTATTGTAACGGATTTGTAAATGAAAAGATACGTGATTAGCCTGCTCATGTTTGAATAAAGGTAAGAAAAGTAATCGCGGCGAAATGAGATAAATGGACAGGGTACCACAAAACAGGAGAATATGAGCCCGTTTGACGCTATCAACTTATTTAAATTATAAAGACTAGGCGATATCGGACTTCAACAAGTCATTACCAGTGTTGGAAATCCGCTAATATTCCACTCGCATCATAGAGGATTTCCAACCTAAATCGCTCTATTACTCTTATTATTTATGCTGTTCATGATAGAGTGAGCCTTCAGGGTTCAATGTATTGCGTACAAGACAAAAGATATAGTTGCTGGTAGACTGTGATTAGTCATACCAGCAGTCTACTGGCAACTATCGTTGATTTCTGACGACTTGCGCTCGACTTAACATTCATACTCAAGTTTATACCCGACTGTTTCATCCATTTTAGTAGCTTACCCTGGTTATTTTTGTATATCCTGTCAGGTATGGGTCTTAAGTAACTAGCAAGATCGTTGTAGAGTCCAATTATACTTGAGAGTTTCTAACAATATGGAATTCTGATAACGACCTCGACAGACTAAACTTAAACCAGGTCCATCGTTGGCGTAGTAGAATTGGTGGACCTGCTGGCAAAACTACTTTTTCGTTTTTTGGCCCTCAATTGTTAGACTATAAACCGCTTTATGCAATATCAGCAGACCTGGGTGTTGCAATCCGTTATTACAGGTCTAATTGCTTCATATAGTTGTCGGTGAAACTAGGTAGTCACCATTCAAATCGGATTTAATAATAGTAAGATCTGCTTTATGCATTTGCCTCTCCAATGTCCTATCTAGCATTGGAAGCAGACAAGAAAATAATGCATGTGTATGTAGGTCAAATGATTTTCAACATATGACAATCTCACATTGTCACACGTCAGGAGAGTCTCTAGTAGATCCGTCACCCTAATAATCTAACAAATCGACTATTAGTAAAGACATCAAAATGCTTAAAGAACTGCTGCAGCGATTGTATGTGATTTAATGTCAGATACAAAAACTTCTGCAGTCATGTGCTAGAGGGATAAATATACAATTTAACTTTTATAATCTTCAGCCGCGATAAGATCGTATATTTCCTAATCTCAAGTATACATCGACTTATTTAAAGATTGAAATATTAACAGAGAATTAAATTAATATCTTCTAATGTAAGGCTTCCACAATAGGAACAGTATCTAGGCTTGTCTTTAGTTGAAATAGTGATTACTTGAAATCAAGATTTACAACGATTACACAAGTATGTTATTGCATTCATTAGACCAATAATTGGGACAACTTCGATTATGAAGATTAAAGATTAATGTTCAAGGTATATAATGCAACATTCGCATTTTTAATTTTTTATCTAAAGTAAGAATTTTTCCATCCCGATTGACATGATTTCTCAAATGACTGTTTGCAATTTCTATTTCACTGGCAATACTATCTGCAATAATATCCTCTATCTTCATACTTGTATATTCCTGATTTATACAAGATCTCATGATACTACTAATGCCCTTAATTACAAAATATAAAAATGTTAAATGTTAAGCAAAAACTGAGCTGCTGTAAACTAACAGTTACAGAATCTGTTATGATATTAAGGATCCTTTGTATACTCTGCTAGCAGACCTCTTATTTATTAAAAAGCTAGTTCTATATACCTGCCTCTAATATCCTTTTTACTTCATTTATCTTGAGTGGATTCAATAATACAGGAAGACCGTATCTCGCCCTCTTCGGTATGAGATATTCTGCTTTCAACAAGTCATTTGCAGCTTCAGCCATCGACCCTTTAGTATGACATGAAACGCCCTTGCAAAGCTCTTCAATGGGGGTATACCTACTGTCTATTATTCTATCATAATACAATCGTCTTAGAATAGTTTTATGCTCTTTCTTGATTTTAATTTTGATTGCCATCTAGTTTTGTATTAGTGTTATAATAACTTATGTGATATATAATATCGTGACATATATGTAGCACTAGCACGAAAATGTACTTATGCAGTTTATATAGAAATAGTATGTATATGGATGAAATGGATAAATGAAATAGACGTAAAATGAACACAGACACAAAGAGTAAGAACAAAGTCTTGGAATCAGGACCATTTGAACGACTATTTTCATGTAATGCGGTAGCAAAGATTATGGATTTTATTATATCATCACAGGAGTACGATTATTCGGAAAAGGAGATAGCAAAGTATTCCGGAGTATCTGTAAGGACAGTACAGCGAGAGATACCTAAACTGCTTGCAACTAGACTGATAAAACAGGTTAGGAGTGTAGGCAATGCTAAAACGTATCAGTTAGATAAATCAGACAAAGACAAAACTCGAACCGGATACCTAATAGACAAGTTAGCACTTGCATTATCAACAGAAGACATACAACAAAAAAGATTGATGCAAGTAGAGAAAGAAGAATAAGAAGAAAAGGAAATTACTGCATAACTAGCTCTTAATTAGTAGAGATACCAACCATCCTTCGACTCGTTCATATATATCACAACTAACCCAGCAAGCTAACAACCTTTTACCTTATTTTTCAAATAGCATCTCAATCCGAGTCAAATATTACAAGTACTGGTTTCTTTATGGTGTCAATAACCTTTCTGGCAGTACTGCCTATTCCTCTGATTGTTGAGGTTAGTCGGTGACTTGCCATTATAATCACATCGAATTGGTTCTGGCCAGCTACTTTAATGATTTCCTCAGCAGCGTTACCCGTACGAATCTCAAATGAGATATTGGCGGATACTCCTGCTTCTTTACAAAGTCTCACTTTATCCTCTATAATTCTTTTTAGCTCTCCTCCTATTCTAACTTGCAATTCATTACTTGATATTTTGTTCAATTCTTTTTCCTGTCCAAACTCTGCTCTAATTGTGGTAGGCAATACATCCTTTAGATCACTATACTTTTCCACTACGTTAAGGATAAAGATATCAGAAGCAGAAATTTTTGACAAGTATATTGCATAGCTCAGAGCTTTATCAGACATTTTAGACCCATCATATGGAACTAATATCTTGTTAAACTGTGGTATCTGAGGTAGTGGTTCAGATTTGTTTTCACTTATCATAATGTTAGATGATACAGGCCTTTCGTCCTTCTGTGTAGTTTCCATATTTTTAACATGTACTACATAGTCAAAATAGTACTTAGCGCTTTATGTTTAATCAACCAACAACCAACAAATCTTCTGCTGCTATTACCGACCAACCAAACGCTACCAGACAGACGCAACCTATCGATTGGGCAACGAATCCAAATGGTAGGCAAGGCTACGACAATCGGGGCAAAAGGTTGCGTCTATCGAGTCTTTCTATGTACTGACAGAAATATGAACCTTTTTCTATAGAATAATTCAGAACATTTGAAAGTATTATAAAAGAGATTGCTAGTAATTTTTCTCGTATATAATCTCCAATGGAATGTTTCATAAAGCGGGCAATCACTAGACACCAATATATCTAACAATGTCGTAAGTGATTTCTAGCTCGTAGATTTAGTTCTTACTAGTAGTATTTTGATAATGGCAATAAAGAAATGAGAGTTAATAGCTCTCATAGAATAGTAATAGGTATATTTACTTAGACTGCTGAATATTAGTTAATTTAATACCTCGGTATCATTGTCACGCAACAAAGTATTTAGTTGATATTTTAGCCACAAAAGTCTATGATAGTAACACCTATAACCAAGGACCAAATAAATAATTAATAGAGCCTCATCTGATGCTAAATTTCTTAACAAAACTACCAATGTCAATGTTAAATAATTCAACGTCTATTGTAATTGTGCCTGCACAAGTATCCTAACATGCTTCAAGGTTATTTGCTAGACTGGCAGTTGGGTTAATCATGCGCAACTGCTGGTTTAGCAAATAACCTTACTTTTTAAGATATGCTAGAGTTAAAAGCAGTTCTTAGTGGGCCATAGATATATAGATAGAGATATGTGGGTAGCTCATAATTACAGCATGGATCTAGGAACCCACTTTCTATACGCTATTTACTGAAATGTTGCATTTTGCAGTAACAGTTCTACAGGCGGCAGATATATCAAAAAAATGAAGGCTTCGAGGGTCCCTACTCCTTACTGTAATTAATTAGCTACAAATTTTGGCCTGGCACTGCGACTTCTGTTTATTTATTACCATTCCAACTTGTCGAAATAGCGAAGGCTTTATCGACTTGTCTTCTACCTTGCAAGCTGTAAGGTGCCATGCAACCTCAAGCCCTATATAGGTAGTCAAAAACCCTATTATTGGATACAACAGAGTTTCTATCATAATTCAGATATTAATCAACTGTTTAAAATATTTTTATCAACTTAATTGTTGATTCGTCATGTTTGCTGCTGATTTTCATTTAACGATTTATTTGTCCCAGACCAATGTCTAAACGACTCTCCATCAACCTCTAACTACGATACTAGATCTGATTAATTCTTCAATTAATATATACAAGAATAGCCGATATTGTATTACTCTTTCACCAACTGTAGGAAGGTGATTTATATAATAAAGAGTTACAACATCATTACATTTTCTCATAGATTTATAATAGCTGTTTGGATACGATAACCTCATCTTATCAAGTGCAACATAAGATGCCCATTTAGTTTTATGATTTATTTCTCGTCTTGCTATACTATTCCATGTTATGTATGTTTGCTCTGTTTTATCGTAAGCAGTTTAACGTTATTGTGAAAAGAAGTTTGCAGATACACCTTGAAATAACTTGATGTCATTTGTTGCATTGATTATAAAGTTTGGGAGTCAAGTGAAGTCGAGTTTGAGAAGGTTGCTTGAAGGCAACACTTGTTATGTAGCTGGTGTGGTGCATCTTCTTCCTCGTTTAGAGATTTTTGATAACTTTAGTATAACCACAACGACCATGTAAAATCCATACTCCAAAAGATACTGGATTTGAATATGGTCGTATGAATAAGATCTAGCAGCATTATATACTACTAGGATAGTAAATGTTATATGACCTTGTTAAGACAAGATAAAATATATGCCGATTATATTTATAGTTTAATCATTCATCGCTGGCAAATCCATAATTGTAATTGACAGATAATAATCTGGCTCAATCAAGTTAATTGCAGTACCAGCTAGATTGTAACAGGCAGTATGTTTGGAATTAGCTGAAATTATTTATCCTGTATCCTGTATGTATATTCATATGAATACAGGAAGAACAAGATTATGACATTCTTGACCATGAATCGAGGTTAAGTTAACAGAGCCCATCAATAAATGACAATCTTTTTAATATATGTCATATACAACATCTAGAAATTGGCAAGACCTTTTGGTAAGAGAGTGCATACCGCATTAAAGACAGTAAGAATAAGCAATAGGACACTTGCCTTGATCAAAAGTTTGCAGGCAAAATATAACTTTCAAACTCTAGACGAAACCATATTTTATTTGCTGGTAAGTTCAACAAATAAACCAAATCACGTTTATAAACCTAAGATAAATGATGATGCTAGAACGTTACTAGACAATGATAAGAGACTAAACAAAATCATCAAATCTATTTGCGCCAAATACTCATAGTCATATGGATTATCATTCATTATCGCATCGATGTATTGATAGAGCTATGCAGAAGCGATGAAAAAGATCGGCAATAATGTTAACAGATGAATATTTTTGAATAATTAAAGACATATTGATCATCTTTAGGTCAAAAAAGTATTTGCTGATTGAAATGCTACATTAGTTACATTACAGCAGAAGATGTAAGACCAGTTTCACTCTCTTTACTACTACGATTTCGCCGCCTTCCTGAAATATCTGGTTTTCCAAACTGTTCTGATATTTTTTCATACATGTTTAGCTCTTGAGTAGATAGCGGCCTTATCTTTTTCATTGCCTCTTCAAAGTGGCGCATATATATTTTTAGTTCTTGTACGTTTTTCTTTGCTTCTTCTGGACTCTGATATTTTGTAATGTGTTCACGCAATGCAAGCATAACTGCAGCAGATGCAAGCGATGCAATATCGGCACCTGTATAGCCATCTGTATGATCAGCTAATTCTTCAAATTTAATATCCTCAGCCAATGGCTTTTTCTTTGTATGAATTTTGATAATCTGTA
>DATBGR010000172.1:0-2226 GCA_036557905.1 Nitrososphaeraceae archaeon
TACAGATGTTGCAGAGTAAGACGTATTCGAACTAATCGACAATAAGCAAACTAATGTCACCGCTAAACATAGCACTGACATAATTTTGAATGTTTTGCAGCGATAAAGACAAAAAAAATTATACCTACTTGTAAACATGATGGTTATTAATCTGTGTAATGATAATATAATCTTAGATAATCCTACAGATTATATTATTAACTTGTTAACTTATAACATAACAATGCGGCTGCTTGACTGTCAGAGGTCTACGTCTCCACTTCGGATCATGATCTTTACTAGCAGAATACTGACATTTTCTAATATTGATTATCCTCATAACCTGGTTATTGTAAGTAAATTTAAGTATACTAACTTTTAGCATGAAAAGATCACATTCTTTAAAAAAATTAGAAATTAAATGCACATTTTTGCAAACCTAGATTATAAATAATCAAATCTAGCAAATAGCAAGATGTATTCGAAATATTGAGATTATGACAAGAAATCGTTTTACCTTTAAATGATAAAATCCGATCAAGGTTTAAGTAGTTATTCTTCCATATTATAGTTATATGATTATGTTATTGACGCTGCTGATTATTCGTTATAATGAAAAATGAAGTTTCACGTATAATGTGTCCGGTATGCAATGGTAACAATTCTACTCGTAAAGATAACGTTAGCAAGGCGTCAACAGTCATAACTGATGTTGAATCTGGTGAAATCATTTGTTCCAAATGTGGTATGGTGATAGACGATCGCATTGAAGATAGTACAAGACCAGATTCTCGTACTTTTGGAAACGAGCAAGACTATAATAGGGTTAGATTAGGTCCACCTACTTCCATCGCATATCATGATATGGGATTATCTACTATCATAGGAAGAACTGATAAAGATGCGAGTGGTCAAAAATTAGATAATGCCACATATTCCAGGATGCGAAGGCTGAGTACATGGAATGTCAGAACACAGCTTCACAAGTCAACTAATAGGAATTATATGATTGCATTTCGTAATCTCGCCAAGCTAAAAGATAAATTAGGTTTACCAAATGCGGCTGTTGAAAAAGCTGCTTATACATATAGAAAAGCTCAACAAAGAGGAATAGTAAGAGGAAGGACAGTTGATAGTATTTTATGTGCCGCAGTCTATGCGACTTGCAGAGAACTAGGAATCCCAAAGACTCTAAACGAGGTTGCACAAGCTAGTTCCATTAGAGAAAAGAGAGTATCAAAAGCATATAGAATACTGAGATTTGAACTTGGCATATCGATTCCAATATTAGATCCTATCAAGTGTGTTGTAAAGGTTGCAAATAAAGTAAGCTTAAACGAAAGGACAAAGAGGAAAGCATTTGCCATAATGGGCCAGGTTACTGAAAAGGAGATATCTGCAGGAAAAGACCCAATGGGTTTGGCGGCAACTATTATCTACATGTCTTGTCTTGAAACTGGTGAAAATAAGACTCAAATCGAAATCGCTAAAGCAGCAGGCGTTACAGATGTAACAGTAAGAAATAGACACAAGGATCTCCAAAATAAATTGGAATTCCTTAATTAGTTGTTATCTAAGTTTCAAAAAATATCTTCTCGTTCTTTCCTAGTATTGACTAACAAGAATCCATGCCAAAAATTAGATAAATATATAATTTGAGTATGTACTGTTGATAAGTGCGACTTACGATTAGGTCAAGTATCTTCCAATTGCAAAGAAAATCCCCGATGAGTTATGGGATGATCTCAACACGAGGATCAGATCCTAGCATAGATCATGGCTCATCATAGTGAGTGGCCACTGAATGACAAAAATCATGGTCAATACCTGCATTAACGGGTTCAGGCATGATTGTAAAAACCACCGGAAGAAGGAACAATTCTTTCGCATAAATATTCAATATGCTCTCTGACTTTGCATTTCTCAATATTGAAAAAAGAACCTTAGCAGAGCGAGCAGAAGTATTTGAGTGCAAGATCGTGAAATAGAGATATCAGAGGATCTGATTGACACTTGTTACGTGTTGACCATACACATATCATATATTGTTAGGACGTATTGCACTAAAGTCCTGGTGTCAATACGTCAGAGTCTAATACCTTCTGCATACCAATTTCCGTGAGGCTCCTCTTGAAACACGATTATTACATCCTTTTTGTCTACATTAAATATCTTTGTAACGTCATCTGTAATCGCTTCTGCCAACCTGTCCTTCTCTCGTTGTGTTCTACCACTGTAAGTGGAGAT
>DATBGR010000173.1:0-3734 GCA_036557905.1 Nitrososphaeraceae archaeon
AAAACGTAGCACCTTTTTGATTTTGATTATTCTTGCCCCAAATCGAGCCCCCATGTGCCTCCACAATACCTTTTGAAATGTACAATCCCAACCCGACCCCACTCGCAGATTTACTTGTAAATTTTGTGAATAATTTTGATATTATTTCTGGATCTATTCCGTGACCAGTATCACTTATACTTACAATCGCATCATTTTGTTTGTTCTGTACTAATATTGATACCGTACCCTTGTCGGTAAACTTGAGGGCATTATTTAGGAGATTGGCTATGACTTGAGCAAGTCTGATCCTATCACCATCAACTAAGATATTTTCCCGAGGCAGTACGTATTTAATTTTCAAGTCTTTGTTATATTTTCTAATTTGAGATTGGAAATCTTCTATGCCTTCAGATAATATTTCAGCCAGCTTAACTTGTTCTTTCTTTAATTCAAGTGTTCCAGCTTCGATCCTGGTTATGTCAAGAATATTTTCCGAAAGTCTCTGAAGTCTCTTGGCATTTCTAACCACAATATCTATTATCTCCTTTTGTTTTTTCGGATCTATGCTATGAGATCCAATCATGGAGGATAGGCCTAAAATTGGCTGTATCGGTGTACGAAGTTCATGAGCGGCAATATTGATAAATTCATTTTGCATTTCGTGGGTCTTCTTTAGCTCTTCATTGACCAAATGCTCTGACCATAGCAATTCGAATATTGATTTAAATGAATCTACTCCAGGTTTGCTATTGGAGTATACGCTAAAACCAACTGCTTCTGAACAGTTATCTGCCTCAGGTCGATTTGCCTCAACACGTAAAAATCTTGAACCATCAGCAATAAGCATTCCGGCGGAGGAGTTATGACCATCAAGAACTCGAATACTAGGAGCGTTTTTAGTCATTCTTATCACAAGACTCGAGTTGACTTCACTCACTGGACAGATAATTTTCACAACAACTCCCCGTTTGGACATATCGATTAAATTATCAATAATTCCGAGCTTGTTGATTCTGATCAATGCTTTATCATTAGGAAGCAAGAGCAAAGCTTCACTCTTAATTGACTTCACTAAATCTAAGAACACTCTACCGACTTTTTCCGTGTCAGTTATCACTTCAAGAAAATCTGGCTCAACGCCATGTTCTATTGAATCTATCCTTTCATTGGCGTCTATTCCACTGCTCCATAATTCCTTAAAGATAGAAATGAAATGATCTATGTATGCAGGTTCATTGCTTACCAATAGATTGTGAACTAGATCACGGTGTTTCAGATCGCTTCTAGCCATGTCATCAAATTTGGGATCGACTTCAACTGCGTGTAAGTTGGCAATCATTGCTTTGTCTGATACTGCAAAATCAATGGGAGGCAAATTTTTCACGTGTCTCATTTGTACGCCCAGACTTAGAAATTCCTTGCATACATCAATGCTACCCTCATCAACATTGGTGACCATTCTGATACCTTTATGTTCTCCAATCTTGAACCTAGACATAACCCTCTTGTATGAATCAAAGTAGTTATTGTATGCTGATCTTGCACTACTAGACTTTAAGCAAGCTAAAAATTCATTGGAGTTTTCTAAAATTTCTCTTCCCTCGGATATTATTTGCTCGTAATCTTGTACTACCTTGATCTCTTTAAGAACATTCGATAAAAATTGCCTCATCTCTTGCTCAGTTAATGATGCTTTAACACCACTTTTTTCAGTCAACAATTCTTCTTGCATGACTGTAGTTGACAGTACCTTTCTTTCCAACTGCTGCTTCAGCTGCGCTGCGCCTACATTCACAAGTGTTTTTGATCCATCCAAAGCTGATTTTTTGATAAAGTTTCTTAACTTCGCATCTTGAGACAGGAATATAGCGGATGCATATAGACCAATACAGAACATGTATGATGATAAAAGCACCAATGAATGAGCCGCAACACCGTATGTCTGCTGCAATCCAGACACCTCATTTGCTATACCCACTGTCGAGAGGCCGATGGCGGCAATCAGCAGATAATCTTTAACTTTTTTTGAGCTGATATCCCTTGTTATTATAAAAAATGCAAGGCCGAATAGAAGGCTGCTTCCGATCGTGCCTGCTCGAAACACTATTCTCATGTATATCCTGTAGGTCGCATCGTTTGGAAGTGATATTATCAGTCCACTTCCGACTATATACAATACTAGGGGAACGGACAACAAAATCCAATATTTGACAGGAAATTTGGAAATTTTTTGGCCAATTCTTTGATAATATTGACGCAGAAGTATGAAAATGCTTATCCAAGTAAAAATATATGGAGTATCTGAAACTAGATAAGTAATAAACTTGTGAATTGAGATCATTGAGTTTGGTACCACATATAGAGTTGTTGACTCATAATTGATTATTTTGTACTGTACTTGGCCATCGTATTTTTTGCTTGTTTTATAGATAAATGAAGAATTTGGAATTGATTTATTATCAAACTTTTCTTCTATCACCTTCTGGATTGCTATTTTATCTAATGCGTCGACGCCGATGGACATACCCAAACTCGCAGCTGCTAGTCCAAAAAATAATAGCATGATGTTGCTTTTCTTAGTAATCTTGTACCAGGAAAAAAATTGATAGCTAAATAGTCCCAAGACTATGCTACTGGTCAAAGATGCTAGTGCGTTTACCGAAGTTGCCTCCAATCTTGAGTGCGTACAAAAATTAAAGAAATCATAACAGTTTGTCGTATTATCATAAATCAAAAACAGAAGAATACCTAATAACGAAATTTGGACAATCGAAACAGAAAGGTGGAGCCTCTTTATGAATAGAGATTTAGTCCTCAAGGCATTACTAGTTTGTTTAATGTACTTTAGTAGGACCCAAGAAGCTAGTCCATAGCCAACTCCAACAACTAACAAAAAAACAACTGTCTGAAAGATATTGTCAAAAGTTAAGATTTGGCGTGTTAGTAAAAGAGAGATTATTATCAAGAAAAGCATGACTGCGGTAATACAGATTAATAATTTCGTACTGTATTCATAGCCCTTAAGATCTACTAGCTTGGTGCCAGACAGCTTCTCCATTTACTCAATGCATCAGTACATTGGTAAAGGATCTATCTATACTTTTAATGAAAGAAATAATCAACCATTTGCAATTCGAATTGCATATATTGAGCGATCACAGCTAAAAGAATATTATCCTATTTCTAGCTACTTGAATAAAGCATATTGATACCTGTTACTAGCCTTTTCAGATATTAATAAGTGGCTAGCTACATAGTACTTAGTGACCTCCTATCCCTATTGCAAGTCTATGACGAAGATGACGCCGAATAAGACAACCATTTTGACGGCATAATTTGACGATTACGACGAAAGCTTATAAGCTACCAATGTATAGAACATTATTAGACAGATGCGAGAAAAAGCTAGTGATGTGGTCAAAGAGAACGTTATCCGTTTATGGCTTCAAGGATATCAAAGAGATATCATTGCCAACGAACTGCATTTAGGCACTGGAACGGTCAGTAGCATTGTTCTAGAGTGGAGAAGTAAAATTGGAATACCGGACGTTGGTTCCATAAGGCAGTTTGCAACAGAGCTACACGGGCTCGGTATCAGTGCGTCTGAATGTGCTTTAGGTTGCAGAATACTTAAGTTAATTAAAAAATTGGGAATAAACGAGAGAGACTTTGAGTTATTTGCAAATTCTGTTTACAGGTATTGCTCGGAGAGAAACATTCCCCCCGCTGATATTGTGAATATCTCTGAACAA
>DATBGR010000174.1:0-9780 GCA_036557905.1 Nitrososphaeraceae archaeon
CTCAGTTAGTATCGCGACTGAAAGATCATTATAGATGTTGGTAGAATCAATTTCAAGACCTTGCATCTCAGGTTTTGAAAATGAAGCTTGTTCTTCTTTCAAAGCGTTTGCAAAAAAAACTAGCTTGAGAGCATCTGCAAATCAAGAACCGTATAAAAGGCTCATTGAAAATACTCATAGCTATTTGACAGACAATGTCTACCTGAAGCTCTTATCAAAGGCAATAGAAATTCATATCGATGATAGTGGGTTAATGAATGAATGCTTCCCTCTTGTGCACCGAATTTAGTCAGCACCGCACTAGTAGACACAATTCGAATCTTAGCATGACGAAATTTCGTACTTTGAATGAATAAAGAATTTGGGTGACCCTTTATATACGACGCACACGTTTAAAGAGTTATGCCTCATGGACGGTAATGGCTCAGATTACGATTCATTTGATGATGGCTTTTCAAGATCTCACGAGAAGGATTTATCACCTATAATCGAAACTTCGGACGAGATTTCATTTTTTGAGCATTCACAGAATTATTGTGTTTGTTATGTAGATATATCAGAATCTACCAAAACTACTGCCACAATAAAAGATTCTCAGAAGATTAGGAACTACTACTCTACCTTTCTCAATTCCATGGCAGCCATTATATCTGAGTTTCATGGACGGATCATCAAGAGCACTGGCGATGGTATTCTTTACTATTTTCCAAATACTAGTAATGTAGGAGATGACTCCGGATTCAGCGATGTCCTAGAATGCGGTCTTACCATGATCGCAGTGAGATCTATTATCAGCGCGAAGCTAGCTGGTATAGTATCATCGATGAGTTATAGAGTGAGTGCAGATTATGGGAGAGTAGAGGTTGCAAGATCCGCAGGAAATCCGGAACGAGATGACTTATTCGGTTCCACAGTAAACCTATGCACAAAGATAAACTCAAAAGCATCTCCAAATGAAATGGTTATTGGTGGGGATCTTTATCAAGTCCTGAAGAATCCCTCTTATTCATCTCTGTCTAGCATATATAAATTTAAGGGAAAAACTGAATATTGTCTTGACGTAAAACATCCATACCCCGTATATACAGTAGCACGAAAGGAAAGTATAAGCTCCGAAGCTGTAATTCGCCGTCATGATAAACTCTTCGATATTCTCAATCTTAAAAAGCACCAATTACAGAATCCAATGAGTACTACAAATGTTATCCGCCAATCATTGTCACATCGATATGTTGACCAGAAGATCGGGGATAAGAAGTCAGCCCATAATGTCCTGATAGTCGATGACGAACCTGATGTCTTGTTAACATATAGATCATTCTTAGAAGAGGCGGGTTACAATGTTGAGGCATTTTCAGATCCACAAGAATCATTAAAGAGATTCGCCGAACATGCTACTTCCTATTATGACCTAGTAATTCTTGATATAAGAATGCCTGGTGTAAATGGTTTGCAGTTATATAGTAGAATGAAAGCAATAGATCCCGAAATAAAAATCATTTTTCTTTCGGCTCTAGATGCAGCAGAGGAACTATTGAGTATACTTCCGGGGGTTAGGAATAAGGACACTTTTATTAGAAAGCCGGTAGATCTTAGGATGTTTATTAACACTGTAAAAACAGCACTTAACTAAGTTCTTGATCTCTTGTAGCGGCCTTCATACGCAAGGTATGTAATATAATAATCCCCGCTGTCGAAGCCTGGCCTCGCAGTCGTGCATTATTACTTTGTATGATATCACTAACTAAATTCATAACTGGGCTTGCTATATCTTCAGAATGGAGTAAAGAGGGAACGTGATTGATACTGTCGGATATGCTGCCATGCAAACCAAAAAGCCACTAACGCCATACTCATTTAAAAGACGAAATCCACTCGAAAACGACGTTCTTATTGACATCCAGTACTGTGGAATATGCCATTCTGACATACATCAGGTTCGTAATGAATGGGGACCATCTACTTTTCCCATGGTTCCAGGACATGAAATCGTAGGAACAGTTACACAAACAGGTGACAGTGTCACTAAGTTTAAAGTTGGTGACAGGGTTGCAGTTGGAAATTTCGTAGACTCCTGCAGGGAATGCAAACCCTGTATTAATGGTCTTGAACAATATTGCGTAAAGGGGGCAATTTGGACCTACAATGCAATGGAATGGGAAAATGGAAGAAGCTCTCCGACTCAAGGGGGATATTCTGACAAGATAGTTGTTAATGAACGATACGTACTCGCCGTCCCTGACAATCTTCCTCTTGCAGCTTCAGCGCCTCTTCTCTGTGCTGGCATTACACTATACTCGCCCTTGATGCACTGGAAAGCTGGTCCGGGGATGAAACTAGCCATTGTTGGACTTGGCGGCATAGGCCATATAGGAGTGAAAATAGCACATGCACTAGGCGCAGACGTCACAGTGTTGAGCCATTCATCGCATAAACAAGACGAGGCTATTCGAATGGGAGCTAATAACTTCTATTCAGTATCTGACCCGAACACATTCAAAAAACTTAGGGGAAATTTTGACTTGATTATCAATACCGCTTCAATAGAGATGGATTTAAACAAGTATTTGAAGATGTTGAATTTGGATGGCACTATGGTCATAGTTGGACTTCCAGAAAATAAAATGCAATTTAATGCTTATTCCGTCACTAGTGCTCGTCGAAGTATAGCAGGTTCAGTTATAGGTGGGATCAGAGAAACACAGGAGATGCTAAGCTTCTGCAATGATCGCAACATTAGTTGCGACATCGAACTTATACCAATGCAACAAGTGAACGAAGCATATGACCGAGTTGTAAGCAGCGATGTTCGATATAGATTTGTTATAGATATCTTAAACTCACTGGGGCCAAAAATCTGACTTTGGTAGGACTGAGCAGGACTATTAAACAGCTGACGGTAGAGATTGTGATATGATAATTTACAAAATTTAGATAGCTGTTTGCTGAAATTGCTTGTAAGTTGAGACTATATTCGAATTACATCTAAATCCGAATTAGAAATATCTAATCTAGGAGCGGCATAAGTAGGATGTTTCTAATTTCAAGACTGATTTAGAGATGGTCTAAAATTGTCGAACCTGACCGTTTGATATCTGAATACTGTAGTGGGCGACCTTTTTCTAAAGCTTCTGATATGCTACCTAAAGCACCAATTTGTAATACAAAAGCAGCATAAAACATCGTTAAGACTATGATATCTCAGTTATCAGATTGACAAGAATTTTTGTGCATCGAAAAACCCTTTGAGCTCTCTTGAGATCTGATCACAGAATATTCCTAAGCTTTCGAAGTCAAGAAGATTAAGCTTCTTTTCACTAAACAAAGCAAGAACGCCTATTGCTTGATAATTGTAGATTAACGGGTATCCTGCAAATGATTGTAAATTCTGCTTTTTTGCCCAATCATGATACTTTATTCTTGGATCATTTACAACATCGTTTGTAATTACAGGTTTTTTGTTTTTTACAATAGGTCCAATCTTAACAGAATTTACTGATACTTTCGAGAATTCTCCGTCAATATTCTTGTACTTACCAGCGCTAAATCTAAGGATTAGAAACTTTCTTTCACTATCAACGAGCCAGATTCTAGCAAATTTAGCATCGAAATATTTTACAACACTTTCAACTGTCTGCTGAAGTTTATCATTCAAATTATCGTGTCTCTGAATTGAACTCAGTATCTTGTACACTCTGGACTTTCGTTCAATCATATCATGTTCATCAGATATTGCGTATGGAGACGCCTTCAGAGCATTCGACTCGAATGATCTATATTCTAGTATTAAATCGGCGAATCTATGTAAAAAAATTGTTACTTTCAAGTTCATATTGCTCGGCGGATTCAAAAATAAAGTGCGACACCCAGTCGAATTCTCCACCACTTAACCTAGCGGAGTATACACAAAAAGGTGCTTCCTCTACATAGTTTGAAAGCCTTTCAATCAGGACCGAAGAATTACTTGAATTTTTGAATTTAAGAATAATTGTACGATTTAACTTTTCTGATACAAGGCTGGGATTAATTATCGCAGAATATCCAAGTATTATATTGTTACGTTCTAGACTCTGAAGTCTGTATCTAATAGCCCTTTCCGTAATTTCATGGCCAATACCGCGTACTACTTTTTGAATTTCTTTAGAAGACATGCGCGCATTCCTACCAACGCATGAAAGCACTGCTCTGTCAATATTATCCAACAAGATTGTACAAACACACACTTGGATTATTATTTTTACGCAACCAATTTACAAGATCATTGCTGTTATGCGCACATGAGATATTTATCAAAGTACTACGTGCTTCAGCTAGAATGCAATCTTACCTCTAATCAGACTGAGCAGCATCCTAATGCTACAGGCGGCTCTAGAATTTAGGCTAGAAAGTTTCTGTTAGGTGTCACTAAAATTCTCGGTCTTCACTTCTATTGTAACTCAACTTCTATCTATGATATCGAATTATCATGCTACCGAAATATTGTATTCATATTTTAGTGGTTGCGTCAGATCTGTTTTGTCATTATCTAGAGTAGTTACCTCCAAAACTAACTTATAATTGCCCGGCTTAAGAAACACTGGACCATTAACAATTATTGGACTGCCGGGATCAGAAATCCAAGCATTTGTCAAGTCATCAAAGTTTCCCCCTATTGTATGCCCTAGGGGTGATGAACCAGTATTGCCAACTTGGCGAAAATTAACATTGAGCATCCCATCGTGAGAATGGAAGAATTCGGAAAAGATATGCTTTCCATCTTTAGAAATATCCATTCTTACGGTTACATGATATATTTTCTGCTTGGTGTTCTGATCATCAAAGGAAATCTTCATTAATGCATTCTGGCCAACATGAATAGATTTTGGCGCAATCTCAAAATTCGAAATGATTTTTCTATCTCCGATGCTTGCTGCTGGTGGCATCATCATATGCTGAGCAGATGCAGAAGGGACTGAGTATAATCCTACGATAAAGACCATTCCTACAAGAAGAATTAATTTGACATAAATTAGGACTAACTGTCTCTCTGAAAAGCCGAAAAAAGTGTTAGACATGTAATAGGAAATCCTATGTGGATTTGGATCTCGCTCAGAGATCCTTGCTTTGGATCTCGCCTGTCGGATTGCCTTTGCTATTTGCGGGTATTCCGGAATTGCTGATCTTGTACCGGCAAATGGAATCATAGAAACAAGGTCCACATAGTATGCATATCCTAAAGAAGTTGAATTTAATAAATCTGCTTCGCCCATCGAAATCTGAGTAGGAAGATATCCACTTGGACGACAAAAGAATGAAGCATACTTGGTCCCAATATCAATTCAATCAGCTTCCTTGCAATCTCCTTCAGAGAAGAATTATTAGGAGGCCTTAACGCCCAACCACCCATCAGTGTCTATGCTCTGTTGTTTTTATATGGTACTGATAGGGCTGGAATAATGTCAATTTTGTCTTGCCCAAATCTTGGTAAAATTTGTAAGATCAGTCAAGAGTCCCTTCTGCACAAACTCTCCAAGCCATATTTGATCGAGATATTATATCTAATGAGCTGGAGACTTGTTCACCATTAAAACTGCTTAATAACTGAGATCGGATTTCATTCGATGGATACTTTAAATATTTTAATTTACGTTGAAGTTAGGATACATCGTTTTCAATTTCATGAGAGCATTTTCGAGTAGAAGTTTTCCCATCTCACGATTTGTATGCAGTTGTACAAAAATAAAAGTGAGGTCATTCTTTTCCTTTTGGGGAGACGCCTGAGCAGAACTGGGCTGTATAATGATAATTAGAGGAATAAATAGAGTACTCATTACTAGCAAAGAGACTAGTGAAGGTGTAACTGAGCGAGTACGAATTCTATCCAAAATTGATACTGTAATAATTTTAGGGGTAGTATGTCCGGGACTATGTTAAAAAGATCATAATAATCCGAAACTAGATTTCTATAGAATGCTTTTACAAGCTATTCACCAACCCAATATTTTTGCGGATTTATTAGCAGCTTCGTCTAGGGCTTGCTTCGGTTCTTTCATTCCATAATATATCTCGTCGAGTGCGTGGTGTAAGGTATCGGCAATTTGAGGATATTCTGGTATGCTGGGTCTATCTCTTCCTGCCTTCAGCAAAGTGATTAGATTATCATAGTAGGGCGTTGTGCGATTTATTATCGAAGAATACGGACCTTCTCCTATAGGTATCTGTGTTGGAAGGTTTGAATGAGCTGCTAGATAGGGAGTAAGCATTTTGGGTTCCAGCATTATTGTAATCAGCTCCCACGCAAGTTGCTTTTGTGTCGACGATTTGGGAACGGCCAGTTCCCATCCACCCATCAAGCTAGCGGTATTATATTTCGGGCTTGGAACAGGTAGCATAGGCAAAAATCCGACCATCTTTTCAAATTCTGTTCTTCTTTCAGGTGATGTAATTGGAAATCTTTCATTAATGTGATGCTGCAATGCTTCGATCATGACCGCAAACTTTCTATCTAGGAATTCTAGTCCCCAATAATGGTTCTTCTGAGGTTTTATGCCAGCATCGACTTGCTGTTTTATAAAATTCATAGCCCTTACACCTTCGGTACTATTAAAGGCAGGAAACCAGTAACCGCCTTTTGTCGGATGTCCTGACTTCATCTTCAGTATTTCGCCACCAAGCATCCAGAGATATGGATACCATAAGTCAGGAGAATGACTAGCCCCTGTAAGATGTACACCTTCTATCCCTTCGGGCCTTAGAACTGTATTAAGTTTCTTTGCTGATGCAATATATCCGTCCCAAGTCTTTAAGGAATTGGGATCGACACCTGCTTTACTTAATAGATCTTTCCAGTACCATATTCCTCTAATATCAGTCCATGCCCATATTCCATAAACTCTTCCACCATATATGCCACCATCCCAATTTTCCTGATACCAGTCATTTTGCCTTCCCCAAATCTTGGTAAAATTTGTAAGATCAGTTAAGAGTCCCTTCTGCGCAAACTCTCCAAGCCATATTTGATCTAGAGAAATTAGATCGATTGGTCGCTTTGCAGCTAAAGATTGTAGTGTGTGTGATCTGGCTTGATCATAAGGCAGCATTGTCGTGTTCAGCAAAATCTCCTTATCAGGATGGTTTGCTCTAAGTTCTTGTAGTGCAGGTTGAAACAGCGAATTCCACCTACGAGGGTCTCCTTGGTCTTCAAGTATTGCATTGATGGTAATTCTCTCCTTTTGTGAATATGCAAATTTATTAATTGATAGGGAAAAACCCAGGATTGTACTGGATATCACGCCAGTCATTATAATAACACATAATACGGCACTCTTGATCAATTGAGGACCTATGATAACTAAGGACAATTACTTTTAAAGCCTCCGTGGGAAGTTATGAACAAATTCAGCCCTCACATAGGATGGGTCCTATTGATTTCGTAATAACACAGTCTAAAGTGTCTACGCATATATCACTTCGTTCTCAGGCGATTGCATCGAGACAAGCGGTCTTTAAGCAACTGGTAATATTAGCACTGGACAGCAACTAACAGGTAGTACCTAAAACGTAAGATCCTTCTGGCACTCTAGTTTTCTTTTATTCTTTCAGAATAAAATAACATATTGCTCATTGTGAGTGACAATTGCGACTTTAACGACTTTGAAGAGGTCGTAGATCACGATGATATATGATACTATAGAATAGAAGATGATAGATTTAATGCAGGAAAAAATGCATGCTGGTACATCTAAACTTCGGCTTATCGAGTGACCTATTGATAGTTTGGAACCTTTCATAGATCGTCCCTGGCGCTATAAGAAGTTAGACAAGCCTCTGAAGCCTTCATAAATTCTCCGCACGAACCGTGCCAGGGGTTTTCTATAAACCCTCTACCAAAAGCGTTACCGTGATGAACGAGCCTTTGATCGTACATTCTTTATAGTTCTCTTTTTTCCCTCACCTTAGTGGTTAATTAGCTATCTCAACCCACTGAGATCGCCACTCGAGCGGTTCAAAAGGATCACCAAAGTAGTATCTTTGATGTGCAACCTTACCATCCCTGAATTCCATGATGGATACTGCATTGACTGGATGCCCATCGTAGGTAATGACTATTTCAGATACCCATAGATTTCCATCCCCACGAACTTTCAGGATTTTAAAAGTAACATTGGCAAGATAATGTGCTCTGAGTTCGTATAATTTATGCTTTCCAAGGATACGTTCGCCAGACTGTGGAAATTCAGCTACAACATTGTCTTGATAAAACTCATCCACTCTATCTAGATCAAGAGCCATTGTGGATTCCCAGTATCGATCCAAGGTAGAACGTATTTCTTGATTATCCATTATCTTTCTAAATCAAATCAAAAGGCTAGACTATTAGTTTTACGTCACTCTTCAGATAGATCCTATCTTTGTACTAGGACGAAGATTAGAGAGTATTACCTACAAATAATATCTTCTTTATAGTATATTCTTTAGCATATTGGTATGTCGTCTGTTAGTCGAGGCCAGACTATAAAAAATATAATCATAATAGTTGGCATTACTGTGGCACTCATAATGGCAATGTTGGTGGTTGTATTTGTAGTTCCTGGCAGCCAGAAATAAAATTCGGAAGTTAAATTTCATTTTCTTCCATGAAATCGTTATTTTATAAATCTCACAAAAAGATTTGAGGGCTTTTACATAACGCGCAATGTTGCACCTGTGATATCACCATTCTCGACTCTGCTTGTTTCAAATTGCGCAAACCTAATGACTTGCTCTAGCGCCATTTTGTTTTATGACTTGCTTTATATGCAAGTGAATCAACTCGGTCCTCTGTTTATTTTTTAAGTTAAATTGATAAAGACTAGGCAGTGTCTGATCCTTCTTTCGTAGTATTATCTCGTTACTTCTGATCTACTGGAAAATCTTGAAAGCAGGGTAATAGTTCGAAGATAAATCTACTAGACTATCCTGCATTTGGGCTATTTGTAGGTGATATGCTTATCGTATCTTATATTGTTTGACATAATGGTACCTAATAAGGACAAGTTTGATATGGGGCCAGTGGTTTGTGAACCAGATTTGACATGATTTTGCGACCCTAGATAATCACAAGAAAGTCATCATTCGTAGCAATTTCAGGCTGTCGTTGGTCCGGTTCTGTGGGATGCAAGACAAATTAGACTCAATTTTGCCACCCAGAAAACAACACGGAATAGTGTGATAATAGATTCGGTGACATGCAATACACTAGTGTGTATAATCCTAGCTTGAAAATCAGACGGTCTAGACTAATAAATTATTGTATCTATTCAAGACAAACGCGCTTTGTTCGTATGCAACGGTGTCATATTCAACATGTCCGTTGCAAAGGTAGCCAGGTTGTCGTTTGCTGGTTTAGTTTAGCAGGTAAGAGGTCTCAAAATAAGAAGATATTTTCCACTCTTATAGAATCATGTCGAAGTTAGATCCAGAAATCGGTTCATGCTTCATTCAACGGATTATTCATTTGTTTGAGCTAGTAGTCGATATCAGATCCTCTGTCCGTATCTTAATGGCTATTGTAGGCAATAGAGAAGACTATTTCTGTCTCGATGGAGAGGAAAGCCATTCAAACAAATCCTGTAATACATATTCTGGTATTTGACCACCTGAAGTTACCCATTGATTGGTAGGGACAAAATTATGTCCAAGATCTGGATAGACAATAATTTGATGGTCAGGATGATTTGCTTCTGTTAATCTTTGTTGTAATAACAATGCTTGTTGAAGAGGGGTTTGGCTATCATTTTGTCCTTCTAGTATAAGGATACC
>DATBGR010000175.1:0-3086 GCA_036557905.1 Nitrososphaeraceae archaeon
CTCTCTTTTCCTTCTAGCTCTAAGCTTATCCTTATACTTCAAATTTCGCGGCTTTGTTCTCAGTCTATAGCCACAACAAGGACACCATAAACCGTCCCAGTTGAGAAATATTTCACAAATCTGGCATCTTCTCTGTCCTAAAGCGTAACGGCCAGAGCCAACTGGTTTTGGTGCCTTATGTCGTACACAAATGCCTTTACAAGTCATTTTTACTAACCTTCTCGAAAATTATTTCACCTTTTTACTATTTACATATTATACCTCCAACCTCCAACCAGAAAAGGCTAGTGCGAGAAATATATTTTATAATTTATTCTATTCCAATCAGAATTATTATAGTTATTTGGCTTTTTCCATAAAAATAATACATATAGATATCATATATGTAATATTCCTCCAAACAATTAATATATTGTAATGCACTATTACGATAAAATTGGAAGAATATGACTTCTTTGATGAAATGTGTCTGGCTGCTCTTGACATAGGCAAAGAAGTAAAGTTTGCTGCGGTTATAGATACTAACGGAAAGCTAATTGCTGGAAAGCAGTGTAAAGATGATAAAATCACTAGTAGTCTAGTCAAAACTAGACTCACCCAATTATCTTCTGCAGAAGCAAAAGAGAATTGTCAAAATGATTCTAATTCTACAACTACTACATTTTGCCATTACAATACAAATATTATTTTCTATACCAATTGCTTGTCTAGTGCATTGAAGAGAATAAAAAATGATTTGCAACGTTCAGATAATAAAGAACAGGATTCGGTTCATAGAATTGAACTTGTACAAATCCATGGGTTACTAAAAATAGCGATAACTTCGCTAACAGCTAGGAATGACAGATGTCTTTGCATATATTTAGAATCCGCATCCTCAAATCAAGAGATGATTACAAAAATACATAATGCTATCTAATATTCTATTATAACAACCAATACGGAATAAAATAGGTTACATATATATTGAAGGATCTGAATAAGGCCGATCTATTTACCGTAGAATTAGAAAGAGCCGCAGTTAGTTGCTAGGCTATTGTTGCATGAATTTAATACTATTATCTGATGAATATTAGGCGGCTGGTATTAATTATTGGTGTCCAAGTAGTATAGGCTTTGCTAGCTGATATTCTTTATCGCTTAAAAGATTTGAATGGCAATTAGATGTATGTCCAAGATTATGGAAATATCCTTGTGATTCTACACTGGATAAAGGTACTAATCCATCATTAGGTTTTGGGAGCTGAGAATATCCAATTCCTCCTAAAAGCTGTGGACAATTGAGCAATTGGGAAGGACTCCAGTCACCAGCTATAGTGTAGTATTTTGTATTTGGATTCAGATTCACTTTGGTATCTACTGCTCCAGGTTTCAAGTCTTCAACAGCTGGTTTACAGATATTGCTTGATTGTGCTATAGGTGACCCTGCGTTAGGAGTTCCAATCATTATTAGGTTTACAACAGCTTTATTACCAGAATAACTGCTATGTGCCAAAAATACTCTTGCATCCAGTCCTCCCTTGCTATGACCAACAATATTTACTTGTTTAGAAGATTCAGGGGTCGTCTTATTGTTGAGAATTTGTTGAACCTGTAAATTTAGCTCCTTCGCATGATCTGCGGCTGAGCCACATTTATCATCTGATTTATAAAATGTAATTGGATAAAATGCAATACCATCTTTTTTTAGTAAATCTTCCCATTTTGACCATACTGATTTATCTGAACCATAACCATGTATCAGAAGCACCGGAAGCAGTTTCTTTGTAGCAGAACCACCACTCACAGCAGCATTAGCTATTTGAGATTGACCATTTGCTATAAATACATACGATCCAATAGCAATTAATATGATTATTATAGATATAGTAACCATTGTAATTATTTCCTTACTCATGTCTGTCATATAGGATACAATAAGTTATATTGATTTCAACCCAAAGTCTAAAGTTCTATACTTTGAACATTTGTTTCTGATCTTGAATATGAGCTTGAATCATCTTTCCTAAGTTACATTAGTTTATAAAAAGATTGATTCTGAATTTCTAGTATTCTATTCGTCAGTCCATAGCGATAATCAGGCATCTGGTGATTCAAAATTGTGTGACCCACGATAGATGCGATGTCTAATCAACAAATAATAATTTTTCAAAAATGGTAAGTGTATTTGACAAATTGCATTAACGACAATGGAGACCTTTCGATGTTACAAGCATAAAAAGATTATATCACCATTTATGAAAAAAGTTAATGACCTTAGGTAATAGCATCTTTTATTTTTGTCTTTGCTTTGTTAAGAGTCTCTGAACTGGGCTTTCCTTCAGCATGATCTTTCTCCGTCTGAAATTTAGCTTCTGCATCCTGCTCAGCATTTTTCACTTTCTTTGCAATGTCTGTCATATGTTCATATAGTTATGTGCTCAAAAGTATAAAAAGACTTTACAAATTGAACGTCGTCCATTCATTGAATATTTCCAATTTGTCTCTTAATGTAGATTGAAATATAGTTTGATGACCAGCCGCGCGCAGATAGCCAATCCAAAGCTGACCTCGTTGATCGAATAGGTTTTGCTAGAATACTAACAAATTTTCTATACATATGATCTTGTAGTATAGACCATTAATATCTCTCAAATTGGATTCGTAGAAGTTCAGGGAATTCAGGAACAATATTGAAGGCTCCTTTTTAAACAGTCATCTTTTGACATTCAGAGAGTATTTAACTTTTATTGACTACTAATACACCATTTCTTTAGAAATCGTCCTGCGGATTTGGTATCTATAAATATCCTATCTTCCGATATCAAGTCTTTAAAATCACCTGTAGCAAGCGGAGATGTATTCAATGTAACAATAGACTGAATGCCTGCATTGTTAGCTGATTTTATCCCAAGCGGTGCATTCTCTACTACCAACGCCTCACTATTGTCTAAATTTAGCCTTTGTAATGCTACTTTAAACGGTGCAGGATCAGGCTTTCCTTTTCCTTCAAATTCATCACCATTCATAATTAGATCAAAATTATCTTTTCCAAAATTTTGTTCTATAATAGCATCAACCTCTTGTTTTGCTGCACCACTTACTAC
>DATBGR010000176.1:0-12511 GCA_036557905.1 Nitrososphaeraceae archaeon
TTTGTGTGCATACAAAATGCCAGCCGTAGTCAAATGGCCGAAGGCTTCTTTAGAAAATATGCTCCTGAAACGTATGAGCCATTAAGTGCTGGAACCAAACCTACCTCAGAAGTCAATCCGCTTGCAATCGAAGTAATGAAAGAAGTCGGAATAGACATCGGCAAACAACGACCTAAGGATATTACTGAAGACATGATGAGAAACTCTACCAAGATCATCAATATGTGATGTATGGAAAAGGGCTGGTGTCCAACTGTGTTTGTTCCTAATCTTGTAGACTGGGGAATAGAAGATCCAAAGGGCAAATCAATAGAAAAGATTAGAGAGATCAGGGATGAAATTCAAGAAAGAGTAAGAGGATTGATTGCAAGCCTGCCCAAAGAAAATTACCCAATTTACGACACATATTTCTTAACTCATAGATCTCGGCCTGATTACCTACTGTTTTTGCGTATATAATATGGAACAGAAAACTACACTTAAAAAAATAGCAAATAAGTTAACTAGTAATCAGAAAATATTTTTTGCTGAAGTTAATGGCACATTCATAGTGGTAGTTCTTGCTACAGGGTCAGTAGTGATCGATGCCAGGTTAAACGGAATATTAGGTCTCCCATTTATTGCATTTGCTCCGTTTATAGGAGTTGCGGTAGGCGTCTACTTATTTGGAAAAATATCTATGGCTCATTTCAATCCTGCGGTTACATTAGGTTTTCTAATTACTAAACACATAACAAAAGTCCAATTACTTTATTACTTTACAGCAGAAATAATAGGTGCATTACTAGGAAGTCTATTTGTAAAGTTTCTAATAGGAAACCAAGCAAACTTGGGAGCAAATGCCCCAAATTTTGCATATCCTGTTCCATTAATAATTGGCGTTGAAATATTCGCTTCTGCATTGCTAATGTCTGTAATCTATGTAGTTGTCTACACTAAGAGACTAAAGCGATTTGGTGGTATTGCTATAGGTGGTATAGTTGGACTAGATATATTCTTTTTAGCATTCATATCTGGTGCTTCAATGAATCGTGCTCGCTCTCTTGCTCCTGCTCTTGTCTCCGGAGTCTTGAACAATCTATGGCTCTATTGGACTGCAACATTCATTGGCACATCAATAGTTACCTTCATATTTAGAAAGGCGTTAATAAAGAGGCCATAATTGAGTTATAAAATACTTTTTCAGAATCTGAATTACCATTATCCTTATTTTTTATACTTGCTTTCGAAATAGGCATTACTTATACAAATCCTGATTAACACCATTACCTATGTCGAATAGCTCTTACACGTATCAAGCGGAATGCTATTCCAGCTAACGCTATTGCAATGCCTACTTCTATGTCTTGTAGGGGAAGAGCTATTCTTAGACCCATACATCCAACTAGACCAGTGACAGCAAGTCCACGAGGATAGATCTGTTGGCTTGGTTGTAGCTTTAATATGGACAGGTTTGTAATAGAATAATAGAAAAGTGTTCCAAAGCTAGATACAGCTATTGCAGATTCAAACGAGAAAAAGAAGCTTACTATGGTTGCAATCAGACCAACAAATAACACACTTAGCCAAGGATTTTTTCCTGGTCCTAGATGTGCTAGTTGTTTGGGCAAATCTCCTACTCTGCTCATCGCAAATGTTACACGTGATACACCCAATAGATAACTTTTGGGGACTCTCTAGCATGGTGTCTATTGAAGTAGCACTGTTAACTTATCAACGCATTGGTTTTATGGGCTTGTTTCTACCCTAACGAAGGACTGCTTCAACAGTGTCGCTAGGGCTAGTATTAAAACATATTTTAGAAGATGTTGGTGCCTCCCTATGAATAGTATTAATTATTTTCTCAAACAACACAGTATGCTGTGGCAATACTCTAACGCCAGCACCAATCATAATGCAATCGAATTGTTCTTGTGAGAGCGTGTTTGAGACAACACTTTCGGCAGTCTCTCCAAGGTCAACGAAACAGTTTTGCACCTCGTATCCTAGTTCAGTTAGTTTATTATTTGCCTTTTGTGCAATCGCCTTCACTCGGTTGGCATCCCATCCAGTCGTAGTGGTTAAGTTGACATCAACAAATTTGGGGTCAATACCTAAAATAAGGACTTTTTTCTTTGCCATGCTTTCCATATTTTTATCCATCTCGGTAAGTCTTGACATATGTTCCAAATATATGTGGCATTATTTATCGCCGACTGTAGTATTATCCCAAATAGTGGACATTCTGACTGGCCATCTGTCGGAACTTTTAGTATTTATTGCATTAACGATAAATAACTTCATTTTGAATATCTTTATTTGTCATATTAAAGATATAATTTAAGATAGAGTTTTATGTAGGGTTTTATGACTTGGTCCACTACGCTTTACTACAGGAATATACCATTAGGCTAACACTATTCTGGAGTATTCTCGCGGCTACTAATCAGAAATACAAAGATCTGACCGTTGCACTCAGTTACAGATTTTAGAGCATATCTGCCATTAGCTAAAAGAGCTTCAATTTCAGCCAACATTTTCTTTAAACTTGCACCATACTATTTTATCGGATCAGCACTTTTAACTATCATTAATGGACTTTCGTGCCAGTTTGTCATATAGCATAATTTAAGGTTCTATCGGCTAATTAAATAGTAATTATAAATGCTTTCTTGTTCGTTATTATGTAGATCTATTTATCTAGCGCATTAGGTAAAGTAGAAGAAACCAAAGAATAATGTGTATACAGGCCTATTGTTTTAGGCTTTGGTAGCTATTATTAAAAGTGATTGCTCCTATCTTCTCTAAGAGATCCAATCGGTCCACTACATCCCAGTGTTCTACAATTTTGTTATTTTCTATCCTATAAAGATCAGCAGATCTGTTTATCACCGACTTGTTCGTAGCTGGTAATCCTTCATACTGTCCTCTATGCATTCCAGTAAAATTAAGAAATACTAAAACTAAATCATTTTCAGCAAGTATATGTTCTATGTTGACATGTATGTCTGGAAAACCAGAAAAGAGTGCAGTCAAGAATTTTTTAAATGATTCTGGAGTTTTTCCAGAGCCGTTGAGTAAGTTTGGCATAAGATATTTATCAATAGCAGTGAGATCATGTTTGTTAAAAACTTCCTCTATAAATGATTTAATCAATTCTTTATTATCTCTCAACGAAGTGAGGTGCAGTTCATATCTACTATTAATCTTTTGTTGGCAGTTGAAATAGCTTTACTGTGTTGTATATTTCTAATCCAAAATTCTTATTTAGATTCTTGAATATTCAACCCCTGAATAATGATCGAATTACTATTGTGTCATGTCACATTAGATTCCGTGGATTTGATGAATATGGTCGTCATGTTCTCCTCGACTACAAAATGATTTGCCACATTCTTCACATCTGTAAGAGGATTCTAAAACGTGTTGTTGTCTGTGTATCATAGGGAGAATGATGAATAGTCAAATCATATTCAAAAATATAGATTAACTATGTTAATTCAAACCTAAAACAATATCTAAAAATTAAAATCGTATACTTGTCTGCAGCAAGAATTTGAAAGTAACTAAAGTATGACTAAATTAAATGACAGTAGCGGCATTAGTTATCTAAGATCGAACTATTTTGTTCTTGGATAACTAGAAATTTCAGACTGACACCTGAGGAGTTTGTGATAAATGCGCATATCCTCTCTAACATCGGTAATACTTTTCAGACTTAATCGAGCTTTGTGCTTACGACATGACTTGATTCAGCAGTGTCTAAGAAGCGATTGAGAGCGTCAGCTATTAGTTCGGGAGCCTCTTCAGGAAAAAAGTGCCCAGCATTGATTGCCAATCCTTGAACATCATCACACCAGACTCGCAAAAGCGCAATGGGGCCACCCTCATTGACATACCAGGTTGCAAGTGGTCCAAGAGCACTCCACATGGCTAAAATAGGACAAGTGATCCGACGCCTGTTCGCACGGTCCTCCATGTCATGTTCACGATCGATGGTTGCTGCGGCTCGATACTCCTCACATATGGCATGTGCATGATGATGATCTCGAAGAACCTGAATATAGGCGTCACGGACCTCTTGAGGAAAAACAGTTGATGGAGATCCCCAGGTGCCAAGCGCATCGTCAACAATAGCTTCAGGGATTGCCGTAATGATACGTTCTGGAAGTGGTTCAGGCTGAGCTAGCAGCGACCAGGGCCAACAAGCAAGCATTAACTTTGCGTCGGCGCGCTCCCAGACCGTTTCTGTTGGCAAGACATCGAGAACGGCTAGCCGATCGACACGCTCAGGATGGTCTAGAGCCATACGATAAGCTACACGACCACCACGATCGTGTCCAACTACAGAGAAGTGTGTAAATCCAAGCCGTTCCATCACGGTCACCATGTCTTTCGCCATCGCTCGCTTTGCATAAGGTACATGGTTGCTAGTCGATGATGGACAGCTACTGCGTCCGTAGCCGCGTAGATCGGCGCAGACGACTGTAAAGTGGTGGGCAAGCAAAGGTGCTACACTTCGCCACATCAAGTGAGTCTGAGGAAAGCCGTGTAGCAAGAGTATTGGCGGCCCTGATCCTTTAGTGAGCACGAAGATGCTCGACTCATCAGTCTCAATCTCCGCAGTAGTGAAGTCATCCATCATTTGCTCTCTCTTTCTTATCTCTCTTGAACAGGTATAAATGAGAAGCGGATCTAAAGCAAGGCAAGAAGGAACTAATACAGTTTTTCTCTCTTCTTGACTTTTCTGATCGCAACGTGCACAGTATTCACATCATATCACATGAGATTATCCCAAAAAGATCGAGGCTTTACTTCCTAGAGTGTCTCTCTCAGAGTTCATCATCCTGTTTTTGTTATATTGTAAAAGACATTTCGAAATGGATCTGATTGAGCAAGCAGATCTTAGCATTGTTACTATGAAGAATATTATAACATATGCTAGGAGGTTACTCTCGAAAGCAAGGAACAAAAGTATTGGCACTTGTGGTCTTATTATACGACTTGTTAATTACGCTTACTAACAAGGATAATATATCTACATACGAAATGGTCTCGCACCTTCTGCAATCAATTGGGAGCGAGGCCATCTAATTAGCTAGTATATTAATTATCAAATGAAGATATTTGTATTTGAATTTATCAATTCTTTTCAGGCATAGGTTCGTTTAGAAATTCTTCAATTATTGAAACAGCCAAATCAGGGATCTTGCTGTGTTCCATTCCTGAGGTTACTTCACCGATATATGCCCCATGTTTTCCAGGAAGGATTGAAAGTCGTGCATGAGGTAGCAGCCGAAACAGTTCAACTGAGTGCTCAGGACGAACAACATCTTCATCGCCCACTATGATTAATGAAGGCGCATTGATAGAATGAATATCTTCCGCTTTCCAATCTTCAAACTCCAACATTCTTTTTTTATCTTTCTCATATATATTAGGTAAGTTATGGGGTTTGGGTGCGACTTTTGTGTAAGCATCTTTTAGCAGCTGTGGCATATCACTTAACGTAGAATGATTCAAAGAATCCCAAAACTGTAAATACATTCCGTCTCTTTTAAAAAAAGCAGACCCCAAAATTATTTTTCGCACTATGTTCGGATACCGAATTGCAATTTGTATCGTTGTGTTTCCACCGTTACTAAAACCGAAAAAGTCTGCGATATCAATATTCAGATATTTTAGAAGCGCAGCAACATCATCAGCATCTTGTTCAAAAGTCTCTGGTCTGTTTATATCACTAGTGTGTCCATGCCCCTGCAATTCAACTGCAATTACTTGTCTTAGTTCTGCAAAGGAACGAAGCACTCGTCCAAATGAAGATTGGATTGTGGAGCCTCCACCATGAATCAAAACTAATGGTGCTCCTTTGCCATGTATTTCATAATACATTTCAAGTCCATTTACCGAAGCATATCCACTACTACTACTGTCTTGCATTGATTAAATTACTGTTGATAGTTGATAGTATAATCATTTTTATATATTACGAATTGTTGGCAGCTTAAAATTAGCACCATGAAAGCTTTATTGACTTTACTTAGCTTGATCACTTGAGACTACCCGATACATGTGCGACTACTATTTTATGTTTTGATCGTTATTACTACAGGTAATTGCTCCTGGCTTTTCTAACAAACCTATTCGATTCCAAGTAGAGGACTGACTGACTGACGACACCAAAGCACCAACTACGATAATGTTAATAGATTTCTTACCGAGAGATAACCTTTGAGGATATTTAGATTTGTTACAATCTACTATATAGTATATAGACCTGCTGAGATTAACTATTCAAATAATCTGCTGCTCCTATATATCTATCACTTGTCATTTAGTGATCAATAATTGGCTTGATTTCTTATTTTTTATTATTATAACGTAGATATTTTCATCTATCCTTTAAAAGCAATCAAGAAAAACCTATTGATACAAAGATTATAGATATCATCTTCAAATTGTGTTCTTGGACCAACTTCTCTTTTAGTTGATCTAATTCATAGAACTTTGCACCAGTATGGAGTAGGTTTTCAATGAGCACCAATACCTTCCCTCTAGTTATAAGTGGGTTACTTTCAAAAATAATTAATCTTCCACTACTTGACTTTAACACTCTTTTCATTTCTTCTAAACCTTTGTCTTGATCCCTGAAATGGTGAAATGAAAAACTAGCTACTACTATATCAATAGATTCATCGGGCAAAGGTATGCTCTCCGCACAACCTTCTATGAATTTAATAAATGGTCTACGTAACATCCCATATTCTATATATTTACTTTTAGGATCCAACACAACAATTTGCTTACAACCACTACGTGAATATGCGGCTTCTGATATTTTACCTGTATTTCCACCTATATCACCTATATCTAGTATAACATCATTTGACTTTGGGTTTACATACTGTCTCAATAAATTTATCCTTTTTCTGGAAATGATAGAAAAGACATATTCATCAAGGATAAGAAGCAAATTCATATCTTAATAGGCTATCCTTTTTATAATATAAATTCATTTTAGATCGATATAATCTTATTTCTAATATCCATGCGTCACACTTCAGACCATTAATCCTAATTTATTGGTATGTTTCTGTCTTTTAAAAGATCCTTGATTGATCTAATCTCACTTATTATTGATTTCATATGAAAACATTTTCTATATGAAAGACGATTTCAAGTTTTTTTATGAAAAATTATCACAACTTGCAACGGCAAATGTTGTATCAAAGATTAGTCACAAGATCAATCCACGCATATTCATGACACTAGCTTTTTATCACCAATGGCCTAGTTTAATAGCAAACTAGATTATTGGATTTTCTAAATCCCGTTTAATCTCAAATCAGTAACCACTATAGACAGATAAAACCTATAAGGTCGATTAACTATACATATAAAACGAGTCGTATTCGTGTTGTCGCTGGCGATGCTGTGTATTAGATTCAGTCCCTACAATCCACCAATCTGATGGGATTGAATTCTAACCAGCGGCTTATGACACATAATTTATCTACTGGTGTAAATTGGTTTTGAGTAGTAGATAAATGATGGTATCAAATTCATATATATGTTCCAAATATAATATGGGCATATTGAAGGTATAGTGTTTTCTTAATTGCAATCAATAAAATATATGAATAAGTCTTAATAGATATAAAAGCTTCAAAATATTTATTCAGAACTATAGTAATTTGATAATCATCATAGTTGCAATACCACATAGGCTGTTCTGGATAGAGTTATTCAACGTGACAGGGACCATCGTTGGCTAAAATAACTAACCATAATAGGATATCCTGACCCATTGAATCTGTCCTATGGTTGTTTTTTGAGATTACGGATTCATTTATCCCGCTTCAAATCCTGCATCATCTGTTCATATTGCTCTTTTGTGATTTCTCCCTTGGCATAGCGTTCTCTTAATATGCCTGATGCATTATCGTGATATGGTGAGTGGAAACGATACGAATTTCCTCCTCTCCAGGGCCAGAAAATCCATCTTGCTACAAAGAAAATTATGAATAGTAAGAATATTACTCCTAGTCCAAAATGGAATGGAAAGAAAACAGGAAAATATGGATACAAGGTTCCAAATGATCTATGATCATAAAATACCATCGATACAACAATCGAGGCACCTGCTAGAACTATTACCCCAAATATTCCCCAGGCAATAAAACCACTCATGCGTTTCCATTGTTAGTCATTTCTATTATTATCAGGAATTTTATTCGTCATAATCTTCTTATCACTCTGAATAGTCCTAGTCCAATTAAGATAAAACCTACTGCGATTAGAGATGAGTATAGATAAGGCAATGCTATTGCCAAGAATAAATTCAGACCTATGCTTGGTTCTACTAATTTTGAGCCTGCAAGAAGAATACCGCCTGCTATGAGTAGTGATGTTATTAACTTCGAGTTTTCTCTGAATCCAATCCCAAATGACATAAAGAATAATACAATTGAAGATACACCAAGCAATATTCCACGCTGCTGATCATTTAATGGTAAAAATCCATGTCTACCTTGTGATATAAATGTGTCTAGAGTATCTACTAATAGTAATGTCATTGCAGCAATTGCGAGTATCCTAGAAAACAATCTCTTTTTATTGCTAGTTGTATTCGTTAGTTGAAGATGTGTCATGTTTTCTTATTCTGCTACCTGTGCAATTCTGTTTAATGCCTCAATCGTTTCTTTCTTGATATTATTTATTGTAGTTACTCTATTAGAAACAGAGATATTAGAAAGATCTAATTCCCACGAAATATTGATTCTCGTTTTATTATCATCGATGTGTGATGTATTCAATAAGATATTTCTAACACCTATTATAGGACCACTAATCATAGATACTTCTATCGAATTCCGGGGGTTAAGCATTACAGTTTGGCAGCTCTTTGAATTTCTGAAGCCAATCGTAACTTCTCTTTCTACAGTGTTGCCATTCTTACTTATATTATTGACTGCATTCAAACTAGGCCAGAAATATGGCTCTTTATCAATATCTGCAAGAATGAACCACACTCGATCAATGCATGCATTCACTTCACGACTTGAATTAATGCTAATCATATCCTCTGTTTCCTATATACCGATCTGTTTACCTGCGATGTAAGTGGTCTGAGGTGACTAACTACCTACCTCAGTGCCAAAAACCGCCTGCCCTTGCTCCAGCTCCAAATGGTCCATGCGGATTATTCCAATGTCCAAATCCTCCAGCTCCAAATGGTCCGAACATTCGTTGTCCTTGTTGGTGATTAAAAGGACCTATTGGAAGACCTTGTGATGTATATAGCACTTTACCGTTACCAGCATCTATAATTACTCTGTATCCAGTTTGCTTGCTAGGATCTACTACAAAGTATGTATATGTCAAATATCCTTGTGTTACTCCAAGGTGACCACCTAATATTGTGCCATTAGATATCTGCTTTTGTGCAGTTTCAGAAGCTGCTGTGAATGATACTTTTGCGTTCTCTTTGAACATATTCTTTATATTTTCTACTACGTTTACTGAGCCATTGATTTTAGGAATTGTGCTTACCTGATTCATGTATGCATTGTTATTATTATTATTATTATTATTATTACTATTGTTTCCTGCTAGTTGTTGTGCCCAGGTAGACGCAACAGGTGAGGCTATAAATATGGCTGACAATAAAATTCCAGCTCCAAGTATAGCATAAATTGTCAAGCCTTTTTTACTTGAGATTCCTTTTATATTCATCGGTTATATAAAAACTCAGACTATATTATCCATTGTCTACCTATGATACGTAACATAGTTACCTGAAGTCTTGATTCTTAAACTTCCACAATATGACTATAGACATTCATATCTAGACGATATCATAGTATTGTAAACACAATCAAATGTTGCCAAAGATTATTCTAACTTCCGGTCGTATCATTTATTGCTATCGTGGTTATCATGGACTCGAATCTTTGTCCAAATATGTGCTCTTAACAATTCGATCTCAAGGTTCTAACTATGACTATATCGACTGAATTAAATTAGTTCGTGAATATCGAGACAGAGTTTACATAAGAAAAGATATTCTCTTGAAACTCTGCGAATATGGTGAGCTTAATCAAACAAGACTCTTGAGCTATTGTGGTTTAAATATTGTAAAGCACAAAGACATCATTGACGATCTGTCTACAAAGGAAATGATAATTAGAACTGAAGAACCCTGGGGCAATAAAACTATAATTAAATACAAGCTTTCAGAGAAAGGCTACAATATCTTAAAACAGGTTCTAGAACCATATGAATCACTGTTCCCAAGAATTGAGACGGAAAAGACCGAATGATGATGTCAGTCATGGCATTATCCGTAGTGTTCATGATATATATAACAAGGTTACTACACTGTTTTTAACACATCGAGAGTCAATATTACATATTCAATCCACCATGACAGACAGTGAGAAAAATGATAGCAAAGATAGCGGTAAGGACAAAGAATCCAAAGAAAATCTATTTCAAATAATGGATGGAATTATAGATCAACTCAACATTACAAAAAAGATATTCATTATAATGATAATCACTATTATGATCATTCCACCATTATCTCTTGCTGTTACATTTGCATTATTTGGACCACCATTTCCATTTGAGCATAGTGATAGATTACTACATGAAAGATTTGGCCCACAACCGCAATTTGGTCACTATTTTGGTATAGCTCGTTTTCTTCCGTTTCTGATCTCACTGGTATGGCTCGGAATAGGAATAAGGCAATGGTTTGTGCTTTCAAAATGGACTAAAAGGTATGAGCACTATAAGGAATTACAGAGAAAAATAGATCAGAAATTGGACTATGACGATCAATGATAATGGAGAAAAAGGCAGGGAGAAATAAACGATGGGTTCGAATTTGTTATTGTGCGCATGCAGATATGACTGATATATAGGCTTGTATATCTCTAAGAGTATTATTGAAGCCCACAGAGGTAAAATATGGGAGAAAATAATAAGATGGAGAAGGTGCTACATTTGCATTCAGCTTATCCAATTAATTCAATTCATAAAATTCATTCAATTCGATTTATTCTATTTTACTTTATATTTTATCGAATATACTAGAATAAGATTCGCTGGAAGTAACATATTCAACATATTTGGGTAATTAATTGACCTAATGGTGGTTCACTAAATATATAAGCATTAACTATTTCCATTTATGTCTTTACCTTCATTGGTAATGAGAAAAGTGGAAAGGAAAGAATAATGATGATGAAGATTGACTATTTGTCAGTTGCTCTGCTCTAAACTAGTTTTTTAACTTCTACTACATCCTACGCTATAATATTACTTCTTTTGTCCCTCACCATAGATCTTTGCAAGCTTCTCACGAAATTCTTGGTCTGCTCCTGTTTGTTGAAACCATTTCACAGCGGGAAGGTGTTTTTGACACTGACAATAAAGAGAAGATCACATTTATAGGACGAGATATAAACAAGAATAACAAATTTGTCGTGTTACGAACAGTTTTTACTAAATCGGAAACTTTAGGTGGATGAATGGTTTAGTTTGTATATTGAATGGAGAGGCTGAAACCTCCACTGGGACCTTTAAAAGTGTAGACATGAACTTATGATGTAATCTTCTTCTTGGGTTGCAGCAGAGCCATTAATTATATGATATCGTATGATATTGCGATGAAACATATGTAATAAGGATATTGTGAATTGTCATGGCTGGCTGTAAGATAGATATAAGGTCATATAATTTGAAGCTGGATTCAACTTCCTTTTAACATACTATTAGATTCTGAGCTAAGTTATCTTACCTAATTTCTTGTTCTTTTTAAAAAGAAGTAACTTTATCTCCATTGTTGCAGACGGATTATTTATGATGAATAAATCTGATTTTGACTCGTATTATGAGTATCTTCAACAATTGATTTCGAAGACCTCTCCCAACGGGCGTGTCAACATGCATGATCTAGTATCAGATTTGTTAAAATCAAGACTAACGAAATTGCCGGAAAGAGAGAACAAAGATTGTAAAGTTGAATACAAGCATAATAATTTGGAATTTATAGTGTGGAATGTCGCATTACTTTCGGCGTCATGGACACTAGAGAATTTTAAGCGTAAGTTGGAGGATGGACATTGTCATAACACTGGGCATGCGCACGGAATACAAACGCCCAGAAATTGTTCTATTGGGCGGAAATTTCACATACAAATGTATCATGAATGTCTGACATCCTTCAAGAATTTAATAAGCAATGCGGATCCTCCCCTAAGTAATAGCAATAAACGATCCAGTTCTAATTAGAATCACTTAGAGCATTCTGTTTTCTGTAACGCTCTTCAATCTCTTTATGTCTTTGGATAACTTCTTCATCTTCTATTCTTCCAGTTTCAGGATAATATCTACACTCTGGAATACATTTACCGTTATTGCAACCTTGTCCATCATAGCCGTTATCATGCCGCATACACCAACTTGATTTATGGAAATACCATGCTTTTTTCTTGTCTTGATACCTATCTTCTGGATTAACCCT
>DATBGR010000177.1:0-3450 GCA_036557905.1 Nitrososphaeraceae archaeon
GAAAGTGGTTTTGCTTTAGTATCAGTGGGTGTATCATCGTTAAGTTTGTAGGTTATAGCTGGTTTGTCCTCTTTTACTTTGTCTGAAAGTGGTTTTGCTTTAGTATCAGTGGGTGTATCATCGTTAAGTTTGTAGGTTATACTTGAGTTGTTGTTCTCATCTTTTACTATTAGTGGTACTGCTTTGGTATCTTCTTTGTCTGATAGTGGTACTGCTTTGGTATCAGTAACTTTATTATCACTAATGCGTTCAATTATTTTCTTCTTTACCGTTTTGGATATACTAAAATGATCTAGTGTAGCCCCACTATTAGAAATGAATTTGGCATCTAATTGATTATCAGAAACATGCATATCTAAAATACCAAATTTTGAATCCTGTTGGTATGCCATAAATGGAGTTGAACCTGACAAACCATGTAAGTTAACTCCACCAGTTCCTACTATTGCAAAAATTACACCATTGGGATTTTTGTAATCTGTCTTGGCAGTACTCGTTACTATCGGCTCTGGTGATGACGTTTGGTTAAATTTTAAGGGATAACTTCTCTGATAATTATGCACGTGACCTTGTAGAACAAGATCTACACCGTATTTATCAAATAGTGGATGAAATATATCTCTAGATTCTTTGTTTCCTGCACAATCTGATTCCTTACACGTATTTGGAGAAGAGTAAAAAGGATAATGCATAGTAACGATTATCCATTTGATATCTGGATTATTTGCAGCCTTTCTAAGATCGTTTACTACAAAATTATATTGCTCAGAATTAGTGTTGAATTTTTCTTCTGTCGCCATGGTTAATACATGTACATTATTAATATCAAAAGAATAGTACTGTTTTGAAAGTCCAAAATGATTTAGGTACGAATTACTGAGAGTATCATTCTCAACGTCATGATTCCCAAAATTTATTTTTGTAATTGAATTTACTGGTTTTATTAGATCAAGCCAGCAAGTCGAAGTATTCTCATAAGAGTAATCTCCGAGTGCCAATAATAATTGAGGATTCATGCTCTTTGCATTATTTACTGTTTTTTCAGTATTGCTAGAACAGCCCCAATCTCCAGCAGCAACAATATGTATGTTGGATCCTGCAAGAACTTTTTGTAAAAATGGTGGTGCGTAAGTTATCATAGCAAGTAACAATAGTAATAAAACAACCGAGAAGATCAATTTTACATGAACGTTCTGAGTATTCTCAATCAACATTATAACATTCATAATTTGAGTGAATATCATTTTAAAGCATTCTTTACAATATTAGTATGAAAATTTCAAAGATTGTTTTCCGTACAATATTACGGTTCTATCTAATTTTTGATTTTAGCATTTGAATTTTACGTACAATTGTACAATTCTTTGTTCTACAAGATTGTTACGGTATAGTTGGGTATGAATCATTCAAGAAGATAGAGGCGATTAATCCGAATCCAACGAAATAGAAATAGTTGCCAAAAAATAATAAAGGACAATACCCTTTGAAATTATAAGCATGAATGCTATCTTGTGTGGGATCATTATCACGTTATCTATATTATTGATTTTCAATTCATTTGTAACTATATTTGCCGTAGAACAAAACTCGACAGAATCGATTACAAATGATTTTACCAAAAACCCGAAATCCAAAATAAATAATCTAATCTCCAATGCTCTAAACAATACCAACACCATTATTAATTCAAGTTCCCGAAGTAACGAAACTAATCTGACATCTAGCCAAGTCCTCTTATCTGAGAACAAAGTTATGTCTACTATGACTAGTAATGGTAGTACCGGTGGAGATTCCATGATTAAAGATAAAGTTACAACTATCAACGGCCTATGCAGTTCTGTCAAAGTTGGAGGAAACGGCAATGATACATTAACCTCTTCCGGTAAATGCAATGATGAACTGACGGGTGGAAAGGGTGCTGACAAATTTAATTGTGGCGAAGGAAATGATACAATCAGAGATTATAATTCTGAAGAAGGTGATCTTATTTTAGACCCACAGGATTGTGAGAAGGTAATGTAGATAATGCAATTGGATGATTCATTAATAACAACAACACCTATTTCTAGTATTTTGAGACAGGTTTAGTTTCTAACTTAATAATATTAAATTATTTTAGAATTTTACTTATTCCTAAATCTAGATATCATACCTGCTTGTTTTCATTTAATGTAGACTCTGGTCTAAAATAATGTTCTTTGCCTCAATGTTTTTAATGTTTCCATCAAAATACCCTCCACTCTGTTGATATTTGTTATATAATATGAGATCTCATTTATTATCATGAATAAAAAGGAGAAGGTTGCGGTCGTAACCGGAAGTTCAAGAGGCATAGGGTTTGAAACCTCGCTTACCTTGGCAAGGAACGGCTTCCTAACATATGCAACAATGAGGAATCTTCAGAAGGAAAAAAACATTAGTCTAATTTCAGATAAAGAAAGGATACCATTAAAAACCTTGCAACTTGATGTGACTGATTCGACCTCGGTTAATAATGCGATAAGGATTATAATGGATGAAACCGGAAGAGTAGATGTATTAGTTAATAACGCCGGATATGGACTGGTTGGTGCCTTCGAGGAACTGAGTATAGAAGAAATCAAACAACAGTTTGAAACAAATTTTTTTGGGGTTATAAGAGTAACTCAGGCTGTTCTTCCAGTAATGAGAGAACAAGGAGATGGAATAATCGTAAATATTAGTTCAGGCGCTGGAAGATTCGGTTACCCTAATGGTTCAGCGTACGTTAGTTCCAAATTTGCACTAGAAGGTCTTAGCGAATCTATGGCATATGAAATCGAACCATATGGTCTTAGGGTGGTACTGGTGGAACCTGGATTTGTAAGAACAAACTTTTCAAATGTAGTGGCAAAAAGATCACAAAGTCCTAAATCGCTATATTCAAAGATCACAGAGGCAGCCAGTGTTGAAAAGATGAAGCTAAATAGTTGTCCTCCAGAACTTGTTGCAGATGCAGTCTTAAAAGCAGTAACAAGTAAGGAGCCTAACCTTAGGTATCTGGTTGGAAAAGATGTAGAACTTTGGATGAAACAGAAAAAGAATATGTCCGATAAAGAATTTTTTAATGTAATAAAGCAATCCTTACAATAAAAACATTCGCTACAGTAGGATGAATTTAATTGGTGTCTGAAATTTCAGATGTCTTCTTGTGTTCCCTTAAAGCATTGGCTCTCTTGTAAGCTCTGATTAAGTTAATTTCACCGTTGGAACATCTAAACTCAATTGTTATGTTACTAATTTCCATATCTGGACCATAGACCTTGATACTTCTTTCACTCTTGCACTTGCAATCAGGCAGTCCTTCCAGCTTTACCTAAGTTTTGTTCCAAGTTTTAATACCGTTGGCACGAACGTGTCTTTTGCTGATTATGCCTTTCTTATCTCGCTGAATGACGCCCCTATAATTTGATTCCTAGCTATCCTTACTAC
>DATBGR010000178.1:0-1734 GCA_036557905.1 Nitrososphaeraceae archaeon
ATAGAAATGGGATATTTGAGATACTTTGAAACAATTTCTTGTGCCTGTTTGACATATGCTTGTGCATTCTGATATTCTGACTGATCCGATATATTCACTTTTTTTCCCGCTGCTGTAGGCTCGTTAGTTTTAGTACTTGATTGGTTTTTATTCATATTTGGATTATTATCTGCATGAGCGATATTCATAGTTGCAATCATATTTGATAATTTAGCTTGTGGAAATCCAATCGCCTTACCATAGCTATAGAATATTTCGTTTCCCAAATTAGCCAGCACCAATGCTTGATTTGTGGAATTATTCACAATACTTTTCTGGACTCTTGCAGATACAGCCTCTTTTAATAGACCACCCAAATCATTTATTTTGTCTTGAGTATCCAGGTTACTGCCATTTAGCGAAGATCTACTACCATTAGATGCAGTAGTTATGTGTTGATTTAAGGAAATTAGGTCATTTAATCCTCTGGTAAGATCCCTTGCAATTCGTTGATTCCTTTCAGCAATTTCTTGATTCCATGTGAAATTACTTGCAGGGTCTTTTTGATTTAGTAATGCTATTGCTTCCATCGCATGTGCCTGAACAAACTTGATATTGTTTATATTATTATTGCTAGAATCAGTTTTATTTGAAAGAATATTCTGGATTAGTTGTAATTGTGACTGTATTTGATTTATTCTGGTAAGAAACACAGAGTTTTCATTTTGAGAAAATGTATGTGCATAGATAGAGGGAGCTTCTATTGCAGTCATTAAAAATATTGCTATCGTAACTATAGCAGTACACAGAATTGTTGTTAACACGACATATTTGGCATTTGTCAGTAAGACATAGTACCATCTAATCGATTCTATACGTCTAGTCATAAACTTTATGAATCATTATTTATATATAAAGACTATAGTACAAAACTCGAAGAGATTATCAGGAAGTGCCATAATCTTGTTCTAGGGATTCATTAGCATTTAATTAGTTATATGGATATATTGTACTTGACTAGTATTTGGGTTACTATGATGATGGTAGTTTTGGTCGGGATGATGATTCCTCATCATCAATTATAGCTAGAATATCTGGTGCAAAGCTAGCAATACTAGCTTGTCTTATAATGGTTGGTGGATTTTTTGCTGTTCAGGCCATGTTTGGATTTCCAATTAAAGATCTGATCAGAAATGAAGTTACCGAAGACACAAAAATTGTCCTTAAAGATCATAATACAAATACATGCGTTGTAGAATCATCAGTATATCATGAGCCTAGAACAATTCAGAACTGTCCTTATAATAAAGGAGATACACTGACAATTACCTATAAACGAGGTACGGTACCAATAGAAAAATATGTTTTACAACAGATTTAGAATATTAGAATATTAAGTAGCAAGGAAAACTGAGCTCATGAATAAGACTAAATCATACTTATGATGGAAAATTTTCATAAGAGTTTGGACTATAAATATGTAGTACACCTAGAATTTCACAGAATGTTACTTTTACTAACTTATTATCAATCTCATTATTTATATATTTTGTATATCTAACCGTTAGACTTATCTAATATGTTTTCTAATAATAGTCATAGCATTATGATGCAAATGCAAAATGAAAGTGAACTTGATTATACTGTTAGAATAAATGGAGTTCTGCCCGATATCCACACACTTGGGGACGAAGAAAAGTCTGAACGCGCAGCTGAAATAAAAAGACGAGGAATGAATGCAAATACTTCTTGTTC
>DATBGR010000179.1:0-8861 GCA_036557905.1 Nitrososphaeraceae archaeon
CTGGTCATATGTCTGGCCTTTCCTACCGAGAGCTTTAAGCTCGTCTCTTGTCTTTGTTTCTAATAATATCGTGACCTTTGCCATTTACCTACCTCTCACCTCTCATACTCCTCCTCGATAGTATAATACCATATGAAATCGTATAAGGACTGAGTCTACACTGTAACGCTCTGCGTGATAATCCATCCGTTTCTTATTATTAATACATAATCTAGATCTAGATATTATGTACAATCAAAACTGGGCAACTGGTCTTCTCTGCAATAGATCTAGATACACTTCCTAATGTTTTGAGCTTTGACATACCACTCAACCCGGTATTGCCTATCACTATCAAATCTGCTTTCTCCTTAATCGCAAACTCGATTATTGTATCTGATATGGAATTACCATGGCTAACAAGAACCTCATCTCTTAGTGTAAAATCATCATCTTTAGTTCTATGTGATTCATATAACATCTTTCTTGCATGTAAGAGTTTGACAGCAGTTGATCTCTTCAATTCATACATCTCATTAACGTACTCTGGAAACGAAACTATTTCTCCAGTTCGTATAGATCTCCTAGGAGGTTCAAAACCAAGTGTAGCAGGAAGATCTGGAATAACAGACAGTATTATGACCTCGATTTTATTGGGATGACTGTCAACTGAAATAGATTTTGCAAGATGTATGGCGTGATCTAATGCTTTGTCTGCAGGTTTGGAGCCATCAATTGGCACTATGATTCTCTTATACAAGATTAGTTAATCAATCAATATGCAGTATTATGTAGCATATTATCATTAGTATGGTATAGGAGTACATGCATTCTCTCCTTCAACTCATGAGAATGATAATAATAAAAGAAATATGCTTGTTAGCGGAGACTATTATTTTACAATATACTGCCTACACTATAGAAGGTAGCAAAGCGCTTCTAAATTCGAAACTTCCATTAATAAAGAAGGCAGTAGTAAGCCAGATTTACAGTGCCATGGGTCTGACACAAAAAGCTGGTGCAAACAATACGGCAACAATTCTAAGTGCCTTTATCACAAATGAAATTGACAATTCAACATCCAGCTCAAGCAGTCTTGAAACGACCAGATCCTTAGCTGGTGCTCAAGTTGCCAATGCAATACATAAGATAACTACCATGACTGATAGTAACAATAATGGAAATGATCTTGCATCTATGAAAGTTGTGGTTGATAATGAAGCAAAGTGCTCAAATTCTGAACCTATTCATTGTAATCTTAATATACGCATTCACAAATAAGGTCTAATGCAAAGTATGCAGAGATTCGTAAACAGATTCTATCACCTAATCACAAATGATGACGAATCTATCTTTTGTATAGTTACGAAATATTATCGAACAAATTAAGATATTGATATTGAAGGATTTTATATATACTCTTATGTGTTGGTTAGCCTGACTCAGCTTATCGGATAGTAAGTAAAAACTCCATAATCAATTAGTATTAATGGAGGCTTAATATGAAAATGAATAAGAAAAAATAAGATTGCACAATGATGATCACAACAATACGTCAAATAGAATATTGATTGTAGATGACGACTTTGACAATACTTCACTGTTTAAAATAATTTTAGAAGATAACGGGTTTGTAGTTGATGTGTTTAACGATTCTACTTTGGCATTATCAAACTTTAAACTAGGACTTTATGATCTCATCATCCTTGATATTAAAATGCCCAAGATGAATGGCCCAGAATTATGCAGAAAGATAAGAAAAATGGATGATAAAGTCTCGGTATGTTTTTTAACAGCATCTGAGATATATGATGAATCCTTAACTTCACTACAAGGATTAGATCAGGATGATAGGTGTATTATTTCAAAACCGATATCACCATATGACTTTGTCAAAAGAGTTAAGCGGGAACTAAATGAGAAGTAAATTTCGATTATTAACATATTGACAGCAGCTACGTTGGTGACAAGGTTAGCGTTAGTGGTGGTAGGTTCAATGGGCGTACAACTTCCAAGTTAAAGAGCAATGCTAAAGAAGTAAAGGAAGAATTGATGGTTTGACTTATGGCCCTAAAAGTGAAAACTCAAACCATAATAATGCAAGGAGAAATCTATTTCTTAAGAAAGGCATGTCCACGGAGCCTTCACTTTCACCCTGATAACTTGCATCAAAAGCCAGTGAGGGGTATAGTTACTTCATATCTGATGAATTTGGCTCCTGGAGGTACAATCGTCATCATCTCTGTAGCTGGTTATCTTGTGGCAATAATTGCAAAATATATGTTCAATCAGATTAAGGGAAAAGGTATAAAATTAAAGCTAGAGAAGTCAAGTAGTAGTAATAGTAGTAGATAGACTCATTGACACTCAAATATAGTAATTACACCTGAATATTCCGATTGTAGACAATATCATTCGCATTCTTACTATAGTAAGAAAACTAATTGTTTTGTACATAACAGTACTCACAATAATAGATTTGGCTGTAGAAGTTGCGGAACAAAACTTATAGTCTTTAAAAAATGTACTGTCTGTAGAGCCAATTTTGTGGCACTGTGAAAATTGCGGTATAACGTACGATTCCATACTTCAACTGTACTCATATGTTGAATAGCTCCATACAGAGCAGCCAATGTGGTATTGCAAGTGTTGGGACATATACCAAACATTACGTTTAGAATAAACATTGTGAAGCTATTTATTTTCTTATTTATCATAATATGACAAGAATTATGATCTATTTGATATGAATTTACTTCGAAGGATAAGTGCAACTATTGACGTGCCTATGAATGTTGCCGACCAATAAAGCCATAGATTATTCAATACTCCAGATACAAGTGCTGGAGCTAGAGAGCGGGCAGGATTCATTGAAGCACCAGATATGAATGCTAAAAAGAATATATCAAGTCCAACTATACCACCAATTGCTATACCACTAAATCCCCTCAGCCCTTTTGTATAAACAACTACATAGATTACAGACATTAGCAGCGCAGAAGCGAATATTTCAACACCAATTATTAATGGGACAGGATATGAAAAATTTGGAGCATTTGCTCCCAAGTTTGCATGGGTTCCTATTAGAAATTTTACAAAAAAGCTTGCAAGTAATGCACCTAATATCTCAGCTGCAAAGTAATAGAGTAACTGGATTTTTGTTATATGTTTAGTAATTAGAAAACCTACTGTAACTGCAGGATTAAAATGAGCCATAGATATTTTTCCAATTAAGTAGACGCCTACAGCAACTCCAATAAATGGAGCAAATGCGATAAATGGGAGACCTAATATTCCATTAAACCTGGCATCGATCACCACTGACCCTGTAGCAAGAACTACTACTATGAACGTGCCAATAACTTCTGCAATAAATATTCGTTGGTTAGCGGTTAACCTGTTTGCTATTTTTGTAAGTAATGTTTTCTGTTCCAATCTAAAGGCTCACGCACACGCAAGCAAGCAAACGATCTATAAACAAGCGAATTAATTAGATCAAGGGAATATGATCTAACGACCTGCGTCATTAGCCAGTTTTGTAATCAAGTCTTTTACTCTTATTTCAATTTCATCCCTAATCTCTCTAACTTTTTCTATTGATTTACCCTTTGGATCTTCTATTCCCCAGTCTATTAGATTATGAACAAACATAGTTGGACACCAGTCCTTTTCTATACATCCCATGTTGACTATCTTTGATGAATTTCTCATCATGTCCTCGGTAATATCCTTAGGTCGTTGCTTGCTGATGTCAATTCCTATTTCTTTCATTGCTTGTATTGCGATCGAATTGACCTCTGAGGTAGGTTTGGTTCCAGCACTTAATGGTTCATAATCTTCTGGAGCATACTTTCTGAAAAAGGCCTCCGCCATCTGACTACGGCCTGCATTCTGAACGCATACAAAAAGAATTGTTAGCTTTTCTTTAGATTTACTCTTACTACTGCCAGATGAGAATTTCATGACTCAATTCCCTCACTCATTTAGGTCTTTACTGCCTTTATTACCAAACTGGTAATTCTTCTCCCTTCAATACTGTCGCCGCCGTCCATATACAATTTCTCCTCCAATACTTCTGGGTCAGAAAATCCTGCCTCTCTAATACTATCAAGATAGTGTTCTTTTGTTAATGCGCCGTCTATGCAACTACACCATTTATCTGAATCTGCAGAATCTGAATTGACTTCTTTACTTGTTACAAGGTCTGATATTACCATTCTACCACCAGCAGGTTTTAAGACTCTGTAAATTTCCTTAAATGCTGCTATTTTGTCTATGGTTAGGTTAATAACACAATTGCTAATTACTACATCAGCATTATTATCGTTAATTGGAATCCCTTTTTCTATGTCCCCTTTTTTGAATTCCACATTTATATATCCATTCTGTTTTGCGTAATAAGTTGCCTTTTCTAACATCTCATTTGTCATATCAATACCAATTACCTTACCAGCCTGTTTGACTTTATTAGCTGACAAAAATACATCAATCCCTCCGCCAGAACCAATGTCAACAACTACTTCTCCTTCCTGCATGTCTGCAAAATTTACTGGCGCACCACAGCCTATCCCAAGGATGGAAGACTCTGGAATGGAATTCAAATCGTTGGTATTACAACCAATATTTTCTGCAATTAGCATAGGTGACATCATTGTCTGACTGCCATGGCTACTTCCGCTGTTACTACCACTACCACAACATTCACCGGATGCACAACATGCTTCTGAAGAGCTTCCGACTAATGCAATCTTGCCATAACTTTCTTTGATTTTATATTTAATAATATCATCTTTCACATGTATTGTTTACAAGAGAAACTATTTAAGTTGTCAAGAGAACCTAGGTAAAGTAAGTGTAGTTATGGAAACAAAAGGGAATAGAAAAAGTAAGAAAGTATCATCTATAACAACACCAGGAATAACTAAGACTGAACTACCAATAGTTCAAGCTAATCAAAATTGCGATTTTCATGGATATGATGCAGATACACTAATAAAAGAAACTGGTAAACTGCGTAAGATAATTACAAAAAGAGGCACTCTTGAAATTCTAATTCCACTATGCTGCACTACTAATTCTGTCAGATATATAAAATTCAGGAATACAATGAAGGGTTTCAGCAGCAAAACATTAGCTAAGAGACTAAAGGAACTTGATGAAATTGGAATCCTTGAAAGACTAGCATATAACGAAATCCCACCGAGGGTTGAATATAGATTAACCAACAAGGGACAGGAGTTGGTAGAATCTGTAATCCGTCTATTAAACTGGATGAAAAAATGGGCAAAAGAATAGTTCGCTGCTATCATTATTCAGTCTTCTAACATGACGTACTTACAATCCATAAATTTACCTGATATACTATCAATATACGATAATCGAATTATACTGTAGCCAATTAATACCTAATTTAAGCTCATTTCAAAAATTCTGAAAGACTAGATTGTTTTGTGTAGCCAAACAGTATTTCTTTGAATTCGGGCACTTAATATCATTCAATGTTACTTATGATAAATCCAACATCTTCTAAATGTGATAACGCTAGGAGCCAGTACCATCATACCGTGCCCCATTCTAACGAAATTATCGCACCAATTCGTATTTGGCTTAATAAAGACTGACCTAGCATTTTATTACAAATAGTGCTTGACAGAATTCTGGAGATTATAATTTTGGGATCTTGGGTATTGCTTAGATAAAAATAGATCGAAAGAGTAATTATAGACTTTCTTATTATAATATGACAGTTTGAGCCGGTCCAACCATTTTACAGTCGAAGAAGCAAAAAGGATTGGTGAATCTCTTGGAATCGATTGGAGTAAGTTTGATGTCGAACAATTTAGAATGGGGTTAGATGTAGAGCTGGAACATGGTAAGAGAGATCCCAACACCAACGTCACACAAGATGACGAGGTAATCACTGGTAAAATTGCTCTTGCACATCTAAATGAATTTCCAGATTACTATACTAGACTGCAAAAAATGGAAACAGAAGCAGAAAATACATCTAAAACTAATAAATCAAAGTAAATGTGGGCTCAAAGACAAAATATATTTTGTCTATTCTTTAAATTATATTGATCGTGAATAAACTGGATATTAATACGATGACTTACTATAATACAAGACAAATTAGTCCTATAGAGGATACCATATTTACTTATTTCTGGATATAAACATCCTTCTAAACGTCAGGGTTATTATAAAAATTCCAAAAATTTGGGGTATACAAGCTAATTGAGTCTTTCATTTCCATTACCTCTCAGCCTTCAATAAAGAATAGGTCAGTGCAGTTGAAGATACAACAAGAAAGGAGAGGAATATGGCAAGAACTGACTCCAATAATCAGATCACCTCAGCTGCAAATTTAAGAATTCCAGGTAATGTTCTGGGTACTGTTTCACTAAATCAAGATTTACTTCCAATACATTGACATATTGTGGAGCAAAGAATAAGCCATTTGTTATTTTATTTCTTTCTATATTAAGATTAATCAAAGTTTCTAGTACGTTGTGAGGTATTCCAGTTGCCTTACTCACATTAGAAACTTGGGCAAATGCATTTTCAGGTGTAATATGGGGATCTACTGTTGATGCTGAATCTAAGGAGGGTCGTGAGTGAAAGAATTTTGTAGAGTTAAACTGTTGAGCAATCAGTTTAGATCCTATGATTTTTCCATCTAGTGTAATAAGACTACCTGTGGATTGGTATGGTAATGCATATTCTCCAATAAATACCAAGATGATAGGATATGCTATACCGCCTATTAATAGCATCAATAACATAACTCTAGCTGATGGCGACAGGTAGTCAACAAGTAATGTTTTTAGTGAGGACCAGCTCAGAAATCGAGCTAATACATTTTTATTAATTCCTACATTTTCTTTAGTACTTCTTGTCATATCGCTCATCTTACCTATTTCATAAATGCAGATAACAAGATATCAATCGCCTTTATGCCTACAAATGGTAAGGCAGCTCCACCTAAGCCGTAGATTAACATATTTCTAATAAACGTCTTCTGAGGTGGTTCAGCCTTGAATTCGACCCCTCTCAATGATAATGGTATAAGTGCTGGTATAATCATTGCATTAAATATCAAAGTCGATAGAATAGCCGTCTCAGGACTATGAAGTTGCATCATATTTAGTATATGTATTTTGGGATTACTAGTGCCTGCAAACATTGCTGGAAGAATTGCAAAGTATTTGGCTGCATCATTAGCAATACTGAATGTGGTAATTGCACCACGCGTCATAAGCAATTGTTTACCGAGTTTTACAACCTTCAATATATTAGAAGGGTCAGAATCTAGATCTACCATATTTGCAGCTTCTTTAGCTGCTGCAGTCCCACTATTCATTGCTAATCCTACATCAGCTTTAGCAAGTGCTGGAGCATCATTTGTTCCATCTCCTACCATACCTATTACATGCCCTTTCAGTTGTTCTTGTTCAACTCTTGTTAGCTTGTCTGTTGGTTTTGCCTCTGCTATTACTTCATCAACATCAGCTTCTCTGGCAATAACTTGAGCTGTCAATTGATTATCTCCTGTAATCATTACTGTTGTTATGCCTGTGGATCGAACCTCATTCAGTTTCTCTCTGATATTTTCTTTTAAGTTATCTTTTAGGGCTACAAGTCCGATTACTTCATTGTTTATAGATACAGCCAAGGGTGTTGCTCCAACCTTAGAAATTTCTTGTGCTTTCCATTTTATTTCTGCTTGATTTATGTTAGGTCCCGCAAAGTCGATTATCATATCTACTGCACCTTTTAGAATTCTTACCTCACTCTTTGTCTGCTCTAATTTTATTAGCAAGTCATGAACTCTACTTTTACTAGCACGTTCTACATCTCTTTCAATATCTTCTATAGTTGGATTAACTGTCGCTTCTGACTTGTCACTGCTACTAGTAGTCCTACTGCCAAGTGCATCCCTTGCTAATGATCGAAATTCATCTTCCTGTTCTTTATTTAATATAGCTTCCTTACTTGGGATAAATTCAATACCACTGCATCTAGTTTCAGCAGTGAATTGAATGGATCTAGCTGGAATTATTTTTTCTAAAAGCGGCGGAACAAATTTTTTCTCTTCTGCAAGATCTACTATAGATTTGCCTTCATGTGTAGTATCATGAATAGACGCTGCAAATGCAGCTTGTCCGATATCTTTTTCAGCATATTCATTCATAGGAATGAATTCTACTGCACTTCTACTGCCCTCTGTAATTGTACCGGTTTTATCTAATATCAAAACATCACAATCTCCAGCAGCTTCAATTCCTTTGCCAGATTTTGCTACAATGCTATCTCTTCCCAATCTGGTTATGCCAGCTACACCTATTGCTGGAAGTAAAGCACCAATTGTTGTAGGCATCAACGCAACTAGTAGTGCTACTTGTGTAGCGATATCTGCTTTATATCCAAGAAAATCAGTAAAAAATAAGAGAGTTCCTATTACCATTATGAAAATTAAGGATAGACCTGCAAGTAACATTGATAAAGCAATTTCATTTTTAGTTTTTGGTCTTGTAGCATTTTGGATTAAGCCAACCATCTCATCTAGAAAGCTTCTGCCAGCTTCAGAGGTAATTTCTACTACTAACTTATCACTTGCTACTCTGGTCCCCCCGATTACATGATCTCCCTCTTCTTTGAATACAGGATTTGATTCTCCTGTCATCATTGATTCGTCTACAAATGCTTTACCATCACTCACGAGACCATCTCTAGGTATAATTTCACCTGCATATACCATTACTTCGTCTCCTGGACTAAGACTAGTTGAAGTTACAGTAACTTCCTTCTCATTATTTATAATCTTGTGTGCTGATACCTCTTTTTCAAGGCTACGAAGAGAGTCCACCCTTGCTCTAGCT
>DATBGR010000180.1:0-8479 GCA_036557905.1 Nitrososphaeraceae archaeon
ACTAGATCTAGAAATCTTCTAGCTCTTAGGAACTCACCATGATACCTTGTTTTCTGGTTTAGTAGATTGCGTATTATATCATCTTTTACACCATGCTCTCCAGCTACTGTTATCAGGGCTCTTACCATTTCTATGTAGTCAGACGCTAGTAACAGCATAGTTTCTTCATGACTAATTCTATCAGAAAAAGTTATGTCAGTATTTCTGTTTATAACGCCATCTCTATCTGTAGGAATTTCCGCCTGTTTTTTGGGATGTAAATTTATTATATAGATTCCTAATCTAGGTATAGAATCTTTTAATCCTCTTACCTTGTACCAATATTTCCTATGTAGCAATACTACCTGCATTAATGGGGTATTGCTCATAAGACCTCCATCCCAAAAATGTCGCATATCTTTTTTATAACTGTAGCCATTCTTAGAAGATGTTTCCTCTAAATTCCCTGATCTATCACTGCTCTCGGAATTTAAACTTTTAACCTCTATTTTAGTGAAATCAAAGTTGACTGGAAAGGAGGAGCTTGCTATAACATGATCCGAGGTAATTCCCTTATCATAGTTTACCACATGTTCAAATCCTATTTCCTTACCCTTCTGTTTAATGAATCTCCCATACTCTGTTTTCCGTGAACCGTCTTCCTTGGGATAACTGTCAAATGTGACTGGTATACCATCAGCAACATCAACTGCAACCAATATTAGTCTAGGTTGATTGTCTTCTTGAGATGTAGCTATTGGGAATTTTGCAAACCGTTCCAGACTTCGCTTCAATGGCTCAGTACTATAGCGGTACCATATGTTGTCTAAATCTAAATACTTGTTGTCATATGTAGGTTGATGAGGATAAAAGACATTTGGTACCCCACGTATTGCAAATTCTTTGGCTGAATAGTACCGTCTCGCAGCTTCTCCGGATGCGAGCTTTTGGTTAATATTATGCCAGTAACTCCACCATGGTATGAAAAATGGATTAGCTTCTACAATTGATTCCATGGAAAGATAGTTCCAAAATTCAATAAGTCTTTCTGCAGATCCTTCAAATGTTTGATTCTCTATTACATAACTTACCAGAACAGCGGCATTAATCGCGCCTATCGAAGTTCCCCCAATTATATTAAACATAGGTTTACCTTTTATCCCTTCATCTGTATCTTTCCTGGAGAGCAATTCATAAAGTCCTCTATACGCTCCGGCTCCATATGCGCCAAGAGATCCTCCACCCTGGAAAATCAATGCCCTTTCCTTTTCTGGAATATCTATTTTCTTATTCATCTATAGTTTACTGCTAAACTTGTAGGAGGAATAAGTAAAAAATATTGTGATGCAAGTTGATGTTATAATTCTTGATAAGTGTAAGTACTGACTAGAAATGAGCATACTTTATCTAGATGATTATAGAGTAGGTGCAGGCAGTTACACGTAATTCGTTCTTTGACGATTTGAGTTCATGTGAAAAAATGAGTATTAAGCATTGATCGTGTTGTCTGTTATTTGGATACAACGTATCATGTTAACGCTAGGTAAGGCACAAGTCGTACACTCCGAGATTAATTCAGATGGCAATTTATGCATTATCGTTAACAGAGCTACATGACTTATCTGTAACTAGATGTGATAAGAGGAAAAAGTTGTTAGTGAAATGAAAGTGAGAGTGATATATAGCACAAAGAATGGGACTAGGGTTAGTATGGAAACAGACTTGCATGCAGAAAACCTCTCAGGTAAGCATGAATAAAACATGGTACTTCATAGATGGCATCACCCAATCAGGATATATTTTCTAAGATGGTAGATTCGAGTATCTAGAAATAATTTGAAAGTTTTAAAAGGATCCATTTTCTTATTGCAATGTTGAAAGATTGAATACGACAAGTCGCTTTCAAAGGGCATTAGTATTCCAAGGTGGTGGATCTCTAGGAGCTTATGAGGCTGGCGTCTACAAGGCTACGTACGAATTGCTTTCTAAAAGAGACATAAAACTGGGTAGGGAAGGAAAACCGTTGTTTCATATTGTAGCTGGTACTTCCATAGGCGCAATGAATGCTGCTGTGCTAGTCAGTTATGTAAAAGAAAACAAGAGCTGGCAAGGATCTGCGGATCGATTGATTGAATTTTGGGAGTATATGGCGACGGAATCCTTCATGGATATAATTCCAGGTTTTAATGAATGGTGGAATTATTGGCAGAATTATTGGCACTATTTTAACAAGGATTTGGCGTCAAGCGAATCGGCTAGGAGATATTATGGCACAAAGCAGTTCATGCTTAAAGGGGTACCCAACGTATTCAACCTAACTAATGCATTGGAAGATAGAAGGTTTTTAGATCCTGTTAATACATGGTATCTTTATAGCAACGAACCTTTAAAAAGGAGCCTTGAGAAATTTGCAAAGTTTCCGATAACAACCAGTTACCAAAATAATGAACCTCGGCTACTTTTGGTGAGCGTCGACGTACAGGAAGGAAGTACTGTGGTATTTGATAGTTACGAAAAGGAGGATGGTACTCGGAAAACTGAATATGGCCGTTACGGTCCTGAATTTGCAAGAGGACCTAATGACAACGAGGGATATGAGCATGTAATTAGACATAATGACGGGATAGAAGTTGACTTTGTTCTTGCAAGTGGTTCAGTACCTGTTAATTACGATTATACTAAATTAGTAGTCGAAGATTTCATTGGTAGACATGGGATCAATAGGGAAAATGAAAAACAGAAAGAAGATGGAAATAGCCTGATTACTAGGAAAGTTCGCTATTTTTGGGACGGTGGCATTATCGCAAATACTCCACTTAAGGAGGCCGTAATTGAACACCGCAGGTATTGGGATTCCGTTAGAAAATCTGAAGTTCCTCCTCTACGCGTTTTCATAGTTAATGTACATCCAATTAAGCAAGATTCTTTACCTGCTGATTATGACGCACTTGTAGACAGAAAAAATGACATGACGTATAATGATAGGACCTTGTTTGATGAAAGGATGGCAATATTGATCAACGATTTCGTTAACATTGTTAATAGCCTCATTAAGCTAGAGGAAGATAATAAGGTTAAAAAGGCTTTAGTAGATAACATCCTGGAGCAGCAAGCCGATACGAGAAATTTTAGCACTGGAAAGCATTTGAAATACACGGATCTGATTAAACATATGGTTTCTGTCGAGCAGGTAATTAGAATAGAACGCAAGAACGACGCACATTCAATAGCAAATAAAACTTTTGATTTCTCAAGTACTACAATAAAAAATCTAATAAGAGACGGGTATGAGGAGACACTAGAACAGGAAACTGACATACTGCAAGTGTGGGACTCGGAGCACTCAAGATAAGCTAACGTTACCGTTAACAGATGTAATTCCTTCAAAGACGATTATTGTACATCTTCTAAACTCTTTATAGCATTCGCAGCAGCTTTCTTAACTAGATTCATTTTCTTAGTTAGGGTAGATTTCTATTTGAAATCATCCATTTCAGTTGTAACTAACCTGCGGTTAGTAGATTTGTATTGATTTAATCAGTAATAATCATCTAATCTATTTGATAGACTTCCTAAGTCAGAATTTCTAGATACTGAGTAATTACCATAATTGCCAGAATAAATAACATATTGATCTTTTGCTACTATTCATATCATAAGGCTAAGTGTTGCAGCTAAAATCATAGACGATTTTACATTAAAGTAATTCTCAAAAGGATGGACAATCCAGCTAATTCTGCTATATGTATGCCTAGAAAATATGGAAGCAATCCTATGGCATACAGTGGGCTCATTGCAAAATACGCGTATACTGTAATAATATTTTGTAGCATCAACAAGCTGACAAAAAACATAAGTCCTATAGTAAATTGAGCCTTGGTATTCTTGTAGATTTTAGCGTAGACTGAAAGCAAGGTTAGCAGAATTCCTATATTTGCAAATCCTACAAATGCACTTACTGTCATCAATGCTTCCATTTGCTCTGATTGATATCGTTTAGAATTGTCTTATTTACTTTTTTCCATATTCATTTAGGGACCCGATATGATTTAGAATCTTCACTTTTTCTTTATTTTTGAAATTATGTCATTGAATGCTTCTGCGTTGGCTTCAAGGTAGTTAGAAATAAAATATAGTACACCATATTTTTCTCCCAGTCTTGTAATTAGATTATTCTTTTCGCGAACTGTGATATGATGTCGTATTGCTTTATAATCCAGACCCATGGTCTCTGCAAGTTGGTTAATGTTATATGGACGTTCCATTAATAAATCGATTATCTTAATCCTATTACTCCCTCCCTTTGATCCGGCAAAAATGTACCATAACAAACGTTTGGCACTGGGATCAGGCATAGTAATTATCAAGTTCTGATTATTTCGGATACAATTTAAACTTGAAGAGTAGTTATTGGGTAATTCTCGGATACAAACTATACATAGAATTTTACCATGACCTTTTAATGACTTGAGATCCTAGGCAACAAATTTTCGATTCTGTGACAAGAAAGATATTGACTAGACTTTCATACTTACCATTGATCTTGTTGCAATAATAAATACTGCAACAGCAAGAGCACCTAAGATCAGAACTTGAATATTAGTAAATGTATTTATCTGGGAAAATATGCCAGCCCTGCTAATATCTACAATGTATGTCAATGGATTTAGGTAAAAGGCAATAGTTAAAGGGGTTGGCAATCCTTGGGCGGGATAAAATGCAGAACTTACGAAAGTAAAAAAAAGGAAAAGACCATTGCTTATTACACTATGTGCTTCACTACTCTTGATTTTAGTTGACAATATTATTGTAAAGGAACCAAAAAATACTGAACCCATGGCCAAGGCATATGTGATATATGGTACACTCCAAATCGTTATATTTACATTCTTGTACATTGTTGGAAAGCCAATTACCATAATAAGTGCAGCACTGATTAATCCGACCAGAATAATGGTTATAAGATTACCAACAATATACTGTACCTTGCTAAATTGCATGACCAGAAGTTGCTGAAGCATTCCGTTTCTCTTATCGTTCCAAACAATGCCACCAGCGATCGCCGAGCTACCATTCATTGAATTAAACCCAATTACACCTGAGGTCAAAAATGCAGTATATGTGACAGTTATGGAGCCTACGCTAATACCTCGATCTCCGATTAAAGTAGAGTAAGCATAGCCCACTATAAAGATATAAACTACGGGAAAAGCTACCATCCAGATTAAGAAAGTCTTATCAACGGCAGCTACGAAATTTCTGTACACTAACAGCAGCGTACTATTTACCAACGACATAAACTATAGATCCACTTCGCTACACTTCGAATAATCATTCTTATTGATTGCTGCCAAGAAAACCTCTTCTAAAGATGGCGGATTTATAGAGATGTTTTCTAGTTGCAGGCCATTCTTGTAAACAAGTTGCAAGACTTCAGAGATGATCTGTTCTACATTGCCAGCAGTAATTGTAATTGTATGTACTCCGTTGAATCCAACATGTGAAGTATCTTCACTTGCACCATTGTCATTATGTCTCATATTGACGGTATTCCTAAGATGATTAATAAAGAGTTTATCTGGTACGTCATTAAATGTAAGTTCTATTGTTTTGTTCCCCTTTCCATATTTCTGTTTCAACCCTGAAGGTGTGTCAAAGGCAATTATTTTTCCCTTATCTATAATGGCGATTTGGTCGCATAGGTATTCTGCTTCCTCCATAATGTGAGTAGTAAAGAATACTGTTAAGCCGGATTTGACCTGAGATTTGATATAATCTAAAAGTAGTCGTCTTGCAGATGGGTCTAGACCTACAGTTGGTTCATCAAGGAAAAGCAGATCCAATTCATGAATAAACTCGCGAGCAACCTGGACTCTCCTCCTTTGGCCTATCGAGAGTTCATCGTTTTTGACAGATTTAATAGATTCAAGATCAAACGTGTTTAGAATTTCATTAATTTTATTTTTCCTAATCTGCTTATCTTTTAATCCCCACAATATACCATATAAGTCAAGTGCCCTTTCTACCGTAAGATTAGTCTCAAAACTAGGATTTTGAGAAACTACTCCTATCCTTTTTTTAATTTGTAATTGATTTTTTAATAGTTGTCTTCCAAAAATATGTACACTTCCAGACGTTGGTCTAAGTAGAGTGGTAAGAATTTTTACTGTTGTCGTCTTGCCAGCGCCGTTTGGACCAAGAAATCCAAAAACCGTTCCGTACTTGACATCAAATGTGATATCATTCACTGCATAAGGGCTATTCTTTCCGTACTTCTTTCTAAGATTAGAGACTGAAATGCAATAGTCGCCTTCGCCCTCAACATTAGACATACCAATCATCCTGCGTAATAATAATATCTCAATTCAGATTGAAAAATAATAATTGTTATCACTGCAGACCAGAATTGTGTAATCGTCCGAGCTACAACTGAATTTAATCATATGATTCCAACATGTCGACTATAAGACCTTCACCTATTTGTAAATGATTGCATTATTTTGTTGTAAAATCTAAATCTGCGATAATTATTGCCTCCGATCCTTTTCAACATTGCTTTTCTTTTGGTCACAATCCCTTACTAAGTTTCCGCATAATGTTGGTCATGAAAATTTTTTAGATGTTTTTTTAGTTTAGTTATTCGAAACTTCCAATCTGAATCTAACTAGTGAAGCTACATCGAATTTTATAATATATTGTCGATAAGTACGTACCATTTTTTTTGGAATGAGAACTATTCGTTGCAGGCCTCATCTTTAGATAATTGTTACAAGTCGCTACAAAAATCAAAAATGTAAGGCAGTATATCGTGTGCATCAGCAGTCATTAGGAATGTTCATTAAACAAATCTACTGCTAATTCTTTATTTTATTGACAAAACGCAACTAATAAAACTAGAAGTAAAAAATAACTATCGAAATACAACTGATACACACTCATTAGCCTGTTCAAGTTAAACTCATTCGAGCAGTTCACGATTTTTTACTTTGATTAATGCAAAACAAACACGGTTGAACATTTATTCCGCTTCACATCGTGATAATTTTATTTCCTCTCTTACTGATACTTTTTCTTCTCACAAATTTTATGATTACCATTAGCACCAATTATGGAAAATATTCCATAATTGGAATTTTTTGAAAGAATTTATTTCTTAATTTCTATACTTTATATGGTAACTAGATCTATTACTTTATCTTGTCGCATAAACTCTTAACCTACACTTCTAGACACACATATCAGTCCTTTGGCTGTACAAAATGATACTTATTGTGGAGATAAGTAGCATATTGTAAATAGCATGAAGGTATATCTTCATCTACCAATTTAGAATAGCAGACTTGTGATAACAATTTGCACGGATTGTATATGCCATATATTTACTGATGCTCATGTTCGCTCCTGCAATAAGAATATATTTAGTACATGGGTTGTCATCTGAGATAAAATTACAGGTCAAGACATGACCGCTTATCAAACCGATTATCAGGTAATTTCTAGTTCATGAACTGCTATCCACTAAATCTGCGATATCCAAAAGTACATATATATAAGTTAGTTCTACGAAGAGGCAATAATGAATCAAAGAATATTATCGATTTGTATGATATCGATATTACTTATCTCAGTGCCGTCTATGTATATATCATTTCACGGTGTCTATGCACAAAATAATCCAAATAACACCAAAAGTGATCTTGTAGGCAAAACGATGATTCCAAAATTGTTACAATCTTTAAGAAAGGATATTGCGGGTCATTATAGTAACCCGTCATTTGGAATAGAGAGCATGGACTTTCCTAGCGGATGGCATGGTCGTGCAATCGAGACAGAATTCGGACTACTTGTAAACATGCATCCTGGGAACGAAAGTCAATACTTACGTAATTTGCTAAATAGAGAGAACCCAGTTATTAATCCAGTTATCCTAGTTCAATCACTTAACAATTCTGTAATCCATAAGCTAAGTCTTCCAACCTTTTCTATTTCCAAATACTGCAGGGAATTGGCCTCCAATTCCACGACCGAATTAAATGGTAAGACATTCCACGTATATTCTATAGAATGTCCTTTCTCCAAACTATTGTCAGGAGCATTCGGAAATAACCAGAGCGGAGCAAGTAATAACATTGGCAGTAACAATACTACCACTGCCCCCCCTAAGAATTTTAATATTAATGGCGTTGGGCAGACCAAGGTCTATGAATACAAAACTCCAGATCGAACTTACAGGCTTTTGTTAGTAGTTAGCAGTCCTCTCTTCTCATCCAGCCAAGCAACTACTATTCAGAAACCTGATTTAAGCAAGTACATTCCAGTCATTGATGCTACTGCGAAGACACTGAAGCTTAAATAGGTAGGAGAGTGTTACATTCTCCAACCTATTGGTCAGCTTATAGCTCTTTAAGACTAAAGTGCCAAAACAATCGAAATACTCCAATATATAATGTGATGTCTGATTATTATTAACTAGGCATATCTAAATTACAATCATTATAGA
>DATBGR010000181.1:0-6530 GCA_036557905.1 Nitrososphaeraceae archaeon
TTACTGTCAAGCAAATAGCATAAACTTTGCAGAATTACGAGAGGCATTAAATACAAAATGGAATGTGAATATCCTTGAGCCAAGAGATGGAATAGGTGGTCATTGTCTACCAAAAGATACTAAAATGTTCTTGCAATCATCTAAATCAATAAGAAGTAAGATATTGGCATCAGCAATAGAAGTGGATGAGGATTATAGAAGGTACAGGCAAACTAGAGATGAATACAATAAAACATCATTAGTCTAATGCGAGTAAATTTCCCTTATTACCATGGTATGTGGTCTTGTGCTAATAATCCTTCAAACCTCTGCTATGTAATACGAAGAAACTACACCACGATTATGGCAATTTCAAATAATTATAAGAATAAACTATTCAGTTACTATGACTCGAGTTGTAATAGCTGGAATATCCATCAAGTTAGAAGCCCAGCTATGACTTTACAATACTGTTGTGAAGTCTAGAATTATTACGTGAAAATTATAAGTAGGAAACTTGCCACTAAAAGATATTGCCGATTCATGACCTACGTAATATAATCGAAGACTGGAGCATCAACGTAGCGAATGCAATCTCGGCCCCTGATAACACTGATGATTTATCATTGTATGCGTTACATTTAGCAAGATTACTAGCATATCCGAATTTACAAGTCCAGAATACCATAGCGACTATCGATGCATTGGGGAAAGAACTTCAAACATCCTTAAAAAAGCGTATGCCGCTTCGACCGACTCAGATGATTGAAGAGATCAATAATTATCTCTTTAGAATTCAGGGCTTCCGAGGAAATGAGCATGACTACTTTAATCCATCAAATAATTTTCTTAATATCGTAGTAGAGCGAAAGCTCGGAATTCCAATCACCTTGTCGATCGTATATATGCGTACTGCTTATGGCTTAAATTTTAAGTTACACCCGGTTAGCTTTCCTGCACATTTTCTCGTAAAACACATATTGGAAGATGACAATGGCGAAATAATTATAGATCCATATAATGAAGGCCGAATAATGGATGATTAAGCGTTGAAGCAATTGTTGGATCAGTTTTATCCTAAACAGAATATTGCGCTTACCAAAGATTTTGTTCGAAAAGCGACTGCCACTCAAGTTTTAGTGCGGCTCCTAAATAATCTCAAATCTAGCTATTATGAGTCTCAAGATCTTTCTAGTACAGAGATCGCAAATGAAATGATCCTAGCTCTTGATAAATACAATCCAAATGCAGTGCGAGACAAGGGCCTTCTGTTAATAAAGAATCATAGACCAGAGGAGGCCTTGGAACTGCTGAATTTATATTTAGAATTAGATCCTGAAGCAGAAGATGTGGATATGGTATTGGATACAATCCATAAGACTAGATCGAGCACAAATAATAGATGAAGATGGCCTAGTTCTATACGTAATATATACTATGTCCAATGATTATATTTAATTACGAATCTGAAAATTCGAATTAAGAAATCAACTACGTCTAGATTTAATAACACTCGTATCGTTTTCTTGACTGGTCCTTTGTTTCTCTGACTCTACCTAAAATTATTCTTTTAGATTTAAACGCCAAGATGCTTTTGTAATTTTAGAAAAAGCTCTTTTGCACTTTTTCTGGCCTCGTCTGTCAACTCTTCATTGAAGATTGTGTTACTCAATGAGTTTAGTATCACTTGCCACTCAGATTCAGTCAACGAGACATTGAATTTGCTGCTATTCATTACCCCAGTTAGAGCCTATTGATGTGTAATAAAATTCTATTCTTAACTAGTTAAGAATCAGTCTAAAACTACTACCTATTAAGATTTAAATATCAAGAGTTTTTGAAGCCTCCGGATCTTGATCGATTAGTGATATCCATTCTCTCAAATTTCTGTATGGTAAATGCTTCATCTGAATATTTGTTTCCTTTAGCATTTCAGTCACATTTTCTGGATAACTCCCAAGTACTACTATTCTTGTTATGCCAACGCCGATTGCCATTTTACTGCATTCTATACAAGGAGTAAATGTGGTATATAAGGTCGCACCCTTCGTACTTCCTGCATTACCAAATAACGCGCACTGCATTATTGCATTAGCTTCTGCATGAGTACATAGGCATCTGTCTAGTTGATCGCCAGACTTAACGTTTCCTTGAATTCTTTCCATACATCTCGGGCAACCTCCTTCAAAACAATTTTTGATCCCTGATGGGGTCCCATTGTAACCCGTTGCAATTTGTCTATTCTCTTTAACGATCACGGCGCCCACATGCCTAGTCATGCAGTTTGAGCGAAGTTTAGCTATCTCGGCATAGAGCATGAAATATTCATCCCAACCTGGTCTGCGCATAGTAATCATCGGGTTTTTATAACTATAAAGTTTCATATTTCTGAACCAGCTTGAGAAATGATTCATTATTGTTGCCAAATTATCCACATAAAATATCTAGTATTGTCGGATCGACACTCATTTGAGTGGTTTTCAAAAATCAAATCGTACCACTCAGACTAGAAACCTCCCATTAGCTAGAGAATATGAATTATCTAATTGGGTATCTTCTTGTATCTAGCATTGATCTTATTTAATCTAGCGTTGGTCTATTGGAAGCCAAGCAGATCTGTCTTGTTTAGTTATTTGGTGGATGGCGTAAAAAAATATATTTCACAACAGTTAAATTGTTGCTGTACCTCTTTTTTTTACTGCCTTAATTCACTCAATTATGTGCCTAAACTGTGGGCCATACAATCAGGAATGACTGTGCCTATCTAGGTACAGTAAAAACTACAAAATTTATCTCAATATTTCTTGAAGCTAATGTTCATCTATAAACTGACATTTGTCCACACAATAATTATATATCTATATCATTTTCAAACTTTTCATGAAAGCTACCGGAAGGGTCCTTATTTGTGATGCAATTGATCAGGGCGGAGTACATATTCTGGAAAGAGCAGGATTAGAGGTAACGTATCAGCCTGAAATTACGACCGAGAAATTGGTAGCTTCTGTTGCTAGTTACGAAATAATAATTGTTAGAAGCAGAACTAAAATCACTAAAGCTGTTATCGATCTCGCGACTTCTGCAAAAATAATAGCTAGAGTTGGAGTGGGATTGGATAATATAGACATTGTAGCCGCTGAGGAAAAGAATATTCGTGTGATAAATGCTCCGGAGGCGGCAATCAGCGCAGTTTCAGAGCTTGTAATAGGCTTAATGTTGAGCCTTGGCAGGAATATTCCAGTTGCCACCGCAGAAATGAAAAAGGGAAATTGGATGAAAAAGAGCTTGATGGGAACAGAACTCAATGGTAAATATTTGGGAATAGTTGGGGTAGGAAGTATAGGTAGAAATACGGCACGGATCGCTAAGGCTTTAAGAATGAATCTGATCGGCTATGATACCATTCCTATAAATCAAGACTTTGTTAAAGAGGTGGGATTAATAAAGGCGGATTTGGATACATTAGTTGAAAGTTCTGATTTTATTACATGTCATGTTCCGATCACTGCTCAGACTACGCATATGTTCGACGCAAATCTTCTCTCGAAAATGAAGTCAACTGCTTACATTATTAATACTTCTAGAGGAGGAGTGATTGAAGAAAATGCATTATATGATGCACTAAAAAGAGGAAGGATCGCAGGTGCAGCTTTAGATGTTTTTGAAATCGAACCGCCTGTTAACAGATCGCTTCTTGAGTTACCTAACGTCGTAAGTACACCACACATTGGTGCTCAGACTGTGGAAGCACAGCGACTAGGATCTACAATAATCGCCGAAAAAATAATTCATATAATGAATGAGGTAACATAAGGGAATAGAAATATAGGAACTATTTGTTTGCACTACTAATATTATCTGATGCATTGATGACATCTTCACATCTATTAGATAAATAATGACCAGCAACTTCACTAATTATCATGAATTTAACTTGCGTTGGGATGTTCTAATAATTGAAGATAATGGAATAGCTTTTGGTATATACAGATATAAAGGGCTCGTCCAACCAAACCACTAGTCATGTACTCCCATATTGGCAACACTTGGAAAATGATGTGGAAACATAATTCTGAAGTGAAATCAAAAGCTATAGGATGGAGACTAGAACCAGCTGTCAGTCGAATTGAAAAACCAAGTAGGATAGACAGAGCAAGGAGATTAGGATATAAAGCTAAACAAGGAATGATCGTGGTTCGAGCGAGAGTTGGAAGGGGAGGCATGCGGAAAAAAAGACCAGTTGCGGGAAGAAGACCTAAACACTTGGGGGTAGTCCACATTAAACAGGCAATAAGTATGCAAAAGGTCGCAGAAAAAAGAGTTAACGAAAAATTTCCAAATATGGAAGTGTTAGGTTCTTATTATTTGTATAAAGATGGGACTTATTTGTGGTACGAAATACTTCTTGCCGATCCCAGTCATCCATCAATTTATGGAGATAAAGAATTGGTAAGGAAACTGAAAGCATTGTCCTAGCTGATAATTTACTTTTGAGCTAGCATACGTAGTCTGTCGCAGACTAATCTCCAGCAAGGTCTAAGTAAGTTGATGATCAATTTTGTTTGAAAGAATAAATCTCCTGATAGCCTCAACTATGGGTTCAACTTCAATTATCTTCGTATCCTTATCCAAAGTTACATAGCAAAAATTAGTCTCACTAGGAATTACTAATATCTTTACTTTTTCATTGTCAGTGAATGTAAAATTAGTCTTACCGATCGACTTGTCAAAATTTCTTCTTAAACAAGTTCTTGTCGCTTCGATATAATTTTCATTTCTCGCCTCAGCGGGTGTAAATAAGGGAACTACATCTTTACGCAACTTACCTGCTATAGTCCTTCCAAATTCGTTCATCACTGCGGCATATCGTATTTTGGATGAGACACTAAGAATTCTACTACAATACTCCTTTATTTTTAATGTATCCTCATGAAGGTGGTCTCGATTAGACATACCAACTAATATCCCCCGCGACATAAGAATATATGTCATTATGGAATCATTATTAGGTCAAACAAATCAAAATATTGTTTATGCAGTCAAAAAACAATTAACAGCTATAAAATATGACTTGTTTGAGAGCATTTTTTCAAATTCGTGGTAATTTCTACTGATTAGCTATATTTGAATTTACGTCGAGTTTCAACCACAAAGTTCATCGAACTGCTAAGGTATATTCATGACTTATTACATTGATATTCGATAAACTCAAAAATACAATGTTGCTATTTATCAACATGAGTCTAGAAAAACTGCGTTCAAAGGCGTTCTTTCAAAATACTATCGACATTTGGATATCTTTGTGTGAGGAAAGGGGATGGAACTGGTATGACCCCGAAGCCTACCGACGATTCATTTCGTACCTTCGCTCCAAAAATATTAGCCTGCAAAAGTTTCCGTTGTGTATTAAGGAATCAGGTGGTCTTTACGAACGTGGAAGAGACAAGACAAAATTTCTAGAGGAGCTTTCTCAACTTTCTTCAGACGATACAGCGGCATATACGATAAAACTCAGTGAGCCTCATCTATCTATAATTCGAACATTTGAATTTCCTTCTACTGTATAAACAGTTACGCAGCATTAGATTAATTTGGATTGTTTAAGTCAAAACGACCAATGACTAGCATGATAAACAGGCACATTTGTAACCTTCTTAACATTGCATTCGCAAGCACCCAATGTCCCAGATGACAAAATAAGCCAATTCCTGATCGTCTAATCATAGTATGCAGATGATAAGATTTCGTTTGACATTATCATATCAAAGATTTGCCTTGAATGGAACAAATCCAATTTGAACATTCTACGTTTGAATATCCTAACGTCGCTTTCTGAATAATTTGAAAATACTTCGAAACGAATGTAGCACAAGACAAACAATCCCTACCAAATTTCTTTATAAAAATAAAACTGATTTATTTGATTTAGATGTATTTACAGCCCTTCTTCGAAATCTCGATATTCGAGTTTGATCGATACTCGAATGAAAATGAAAATATTTATGAAGTTATATGAGTAGTATAAGTTGATGAATCCAAAGCAATTTAAGAATTCTGGGACTGGCATTGGCATATTCTTTGCCTTGAGTGCGATGCTAGTTTTACCGACGTTGTTACTGGCAGGAGACCATATAGGTATTCAAAAGGCCCATGCGGCCAATAACTGGTACGTGGGTATAGGTGCGAAACCCAATACATATTATACTTATAAAGTCCAAAATCATGATACGAAACAAAGCCAGCCATTCACGATGACCATTTATTTTAAGGAATTTGATAAAAACAAGGGCTATTGGATTGCTCCAGTTTATGTCGTAGAACCAGATGGGAATGTGATAAATGGAACCTTCCACCTAAGCGATCTTGATCTTACTGCGCTCGGATCTTCCCAGGTACCAACTGCCCTGAGGCCCTATAGAGGTGCATATGGCGACACATTGGACTGGTTGGCATCATTCGTACCAAAGCCAGGACTATCTTTAACTGCCCCTTACTGGGGAAAACTGGCTGCGATCGGAGGATCTGCAATTGCACCTAGCGGAGCTGCAAAG
>DATBGR010000182.1:0-5508 GCA_036557905.1 Nitrososphaeraceae archaeon
TCAATATCTGAAACATATGAAATGCACTACTCTTGATACGTCTAAGCAAACTAAAAAGGTTAACCTTAACGTCAGTTCCAAGTCGACTGTTTGGAGAGAATCTCACATCTAGATTGACCAGAACACAGAACAGGAAACTGTTATTCGTATATGTAGATCACAACAAGAATAGACTTATTGGTGCTATCAATCATATTTCCGACAAGCATGTATTGTTATCAAGTGTTAATATCTTACCAGGTCAGTCAGTCAAATAAAATTAATGACATTTCCATCTAATTCGTGACTCATGATTCTAATATTAAGAAGCCTCATTTTCTGAGGCTCATAAACTTAAATATCTTAATTCCAGTTCCGGTGAAAAGAATTGCTCGAAATTACTCGATATGGCTGATCAACTAACCTAATTTACATAGGCCTGCTATTGTATTGTAGAAAGGAGTCCAATAGTTAAATCTCTTTGTCTTGACAATCATTAACTGCGTATTTAAATATCAAGATATATTTATTGTGGTTAAATGGTTACAATTGAAGGTCATATTCACGATTCAGCAGGACAACCATTAGTAGGGATTTCTGTCGAAGCCTTTCAAAATAATTTATTCGGTGAGTTAAATCTCACCCCGTTCCCTGAAATTACCGATGACAACGGCTACTTTAAGATTATCACGCAAAAAAACCTTGACGAGATGAACTCCAATGTATATATCGTAGTTATAGACGAATCGAAAAAATTTGTTTCAGTTAGGGACAGGCGTAGCAGATACAAGCGTAGAGAATGGTCTTCTATAGAAGGAACTAAAGGGTGGAAATGGAAAGGGGAGATTATTAGTAATATAAATAATGTTATTGAAATAATTGTGATACAAAATCTCATTCAGACTCCTGTTGATTATGACTCTGTTGTCATTGGATCTGGCTTTGGTGGCACTGTTGTATCTCTTGCTATCGCAAAAAAGTACAAGGCTAAAGATCAAGGGAATAGAGTGTGCATACTAGAACGAGGTCAATGGTGGATTAGTGATGAAATTACCGATTCAAATCCATTGCGAACATTTCTAGTTAATAACAATATGCCATTTGGTACCTGGGCTTATCCAAACGATATAAGAGGTGTGTTGGCTGCAATTGGTAATTCTAGATTCATCAACAAGGTTCAAGGATTATATGACTTTAAACAATTGAGAAATGTCGATATAATATCGGGAAGTGGTGTAGGTGGGGGTTCGTTAGTGTATTTTAATGTAACAGAAAGACCAGCATCTTCTGTCTATCAGAATTGGCCTACCGAGCTAGATGGTAATGTTTCTTTAAACGAGTTTTACCATTTAGCTGAAAAATTAATTGGGGTTAACCCGATTTCAACTACTGCCGGGTTCGGGGGTCAACCCTTGCCAAAAGTCACCGTCTTTCAGGATGCAGCGAGGCAGTTAGGTAACAACAAAATTATGAATATAACTGATTTGAACGCGAAGCTATCAATATCAGATATTTCTAAGAACGTTTTTAGTCCTTCTAATGGACGCCCCGATCAACAAGATATTGAAAAATATAGCAATTTTCGAGAAACAAATATTTGTGAGCGGCATGGGAGATGTGGCCTTGGATGTATACCCGATTCGAGACATACTCTAAATAAAGAGATCTTTAACGCTATTGACAACCTCAAATTACCAATAGATATACATCCTTTATGCGAGGTGTTAGAAATAGAAGAATTACCATCTGGACAAGACCATAAATATGCTATAAAATTCATTGATTATAGAGATATTATCGACGATGCCGATTTCTCATCTACTCGAGAATTAAGTGAAGAGGAAAGAGGAAGACTAACCAAAATAATAAAAACGAACAGGGTAGTGCTTGCAGCGGGCACTTTAGGTTCAGTCGAACTTTTACTAAGATCAAAGAAGTTGGAGCTTAGTGATATGCTAGGGAAACGATTTTCTACAAATGGAGATCTATTTGGTATAGTAACCCCAACAAAATACTATGTTGATGCCAGCAAGGGTCCAACTATAACGTCTATCGCTAAGTTCAAGGATGATAACGGCGAATTTGCCTTCTCGATAGAAGATGTTGGAATTCCGCAGATGTTTGCTGAGGTGTTTGATACTATATTTGATAAATTGAAAACGCTAAAAGGTGATATACCATCAGCCCCTTTTATTCCAAGAAAATCTTTCAATACGCTGTTTTCGGAGATGTTTCTCAGCAATATTGACATATATGATCCGCATATTCGAAATATTTTGGCAACTTTGACACACGGCATTAATAATATCGCGATATTGTCCAATCTAAGAAATCTCTATTCTAGTTTCTTGCACATTTTTTCAAATAAAATAAACCTAACTCCTGAAGAACGTGTTTCGAATGTGCTAATATTATTTGGTATGGGCAGGGACATAAATACTACCTCTAAACTAATTCTTGGGAACAAAAATAGTATCGCAATAGATAGTGACTACGATCTACATCAGCCTGCATATGACCTGATGTTAAATGGTATGAAGACGTTTGCTCAGAAAATAGGCAAGAATTCAGATGATAGTCTTATTATTCCCTTGTGGGATACTAATTCCAGAAGACAGATCACAGCTCATCCGATAGGAGGATGTTCAATGGGTCAGGATGTCACTAATGGTGTAGTAGATAGTCTTGGAAGAATATTCAGAGGAAGAACCAGAAATCAAGTTTATGATAACTTATATGTTGCTGATGGATCTATAATCCCTACCTCTTTGGGCATCAATCCTTCCCTGACTATAACTGCTCTAGCATATAGAATAGCATACTATATTGTGGACAAGAACAAAGAATATCTCCCATAAAAAATAATTTGAAGAACTGAGACTATGGTGTTTGATTATTATCTATCTTAAATCCAAAGATAATAGAATAGAATCTCAGTTGAATGATGTCGAGTTCTACTTACGAACCATAGGTAGACCCTATTTCCCTTGTTTCCATTTCAACTCAAAAAACTAGTATCTAAAGTTAACGGAATTTTTGTTCCTGGTGAGCACCGCTTACCTATCATAAGGTCATATCACTTACTTTATCAGTCAAATACGCAGAACCATTAACTTCTGATTTTCCCAAGCATGGATCTGCATAGCTCAAATGTGGATAACTAGTCAGCAGCTTGTTGAAGCATCAGGATATTATGATACCGAATTATATAACATCAAGTAATATTTCGGAGCTCATGCATATTGCGCCCCATTCTGACCATGCCGAAGGATCATGCGGGATTGGATTCCATTTATACCGGTACATAAAAACAGTATATCTGCTAATGCACCTGAAGATAATGCTCACAAACACATTAAGCTGCAAAGGGAAGCTATGATTAACCAGATTGATGGTACCCCAATACAGCCCAATTCACGCATAATAAGCGAAGTTAATTTTTACTATATAGATGAATCAGAAATACTTAGAACCGGAATTAACGTTTCAGAAAAATGTCAACGAACGGTACGGTATTATGGGAATGACTTTCTATGGATAGGTCGTGAGAAATCCATTGGAATGGGAGAAGGATAAAGTGGATTACAATTTGATTCTATTTCATCAGAAAACAAGTGATAGTAAGTAACTAACCCTAATACTGATTAAATCCTAGTCGTCAGAGAGCGTCTACTCAAGTATGAGATATAATTGGAAGTGTAAACTGATAGATACATTCAGCTAAATCTTCTGCAAGTTTTTGACGCTTGTCACTATTTTTCCGTATATCGTATATAACCTCAATTTGAATGGCTGCCAATATTTTTTTGTACTGAGAACTACCGTACTTTTGAATCGTGTAACCACCGTCGAGTATTTGATTCTGGAGTTCCAGATCTTTGTTAGGAGGAAATACAAGTACGTTTTTCCCTTGCAGTCGTGGTATTAGACCCTTAGCCTCCTCCCACCAAGAATTAGGATCAACATCCATCAGCGCCTTGATGGACCTTTGTTCATCAGTTCCGATCAGTACGTGAAAAGGATAATTTTGATTTCCAATTTGTATAGATTCTAGACCAGTGCCATGAATATCAAAAAGGAATGCCAAGCTATTCCTATTTTCTTGAACCATCTCTTCAATTTTTTGTAAAATTCCATTGTGATATTCCAAGTATGCATGCTTAGCCATAACGCTCGAGAGTTCAAACGCACATTCCTCACACCTATTATAATCTACATACTTTCTGTGAAATTCTGCTAGCTGGTAATAGAGGTTTTTTCCACTTATACTTTGTAAGTTATTTACAATGCTTGTAGTTAGCTGTCGAGTAAATACATCATTATCGTCGCTAAATTTTTGTCCCAGATCTTCCTTACATGTATCAGGTAGGTGCTCTCTAACTCGTAGACTTTGTCTATCAAGCCTCATGAACCCATTGTGCGGACATGCAATTAAGATCGGCAACTTGCTTTCACTACTCAAATCCTAAGCCATTCCATTTAGGTAAGACAATGTATTAATAATTATTTATCAGTCGCCACTTGAAATGCTTTAAGTTCAAATCTTTTTCTGATTTCCTTAGTTTCCTGTAACAGATTGTTAGGAATATTATGTAAAACACGCGATAAAATTTACACTAATACTAATGATGATATAATTAACGTTTAAAATGGATCGAAATTCGAAAGCGGATTCATATCTGCCTGAGCCCCTTATTTAAGGGCATTCAATTGTTTATTTTATTGGCGCGCAATATTTGTTTGGATTTACTATAAATACTTAGGAATTACGAATTAAGATTGTATACTATATCTAACATGAGAATATTGGTAAAGCAGCTGCTAATTCAGGGAGTGATATAATATAAAATGTTACAGACTAATTTTACCTTAAACGGAACTTGGTATCTTATTGGGTGATAGTAACTGATAAAAATGGCATAATAGATTAACCTGTAGCCTGCATTGGAGTCAGGAACAACTATTTCATTTTACAGCGTATCGCTTCTTAAAATAGTCAAAATAGATAGTAGACCGAACTCAGAACCCATATTCAATATCCTAGCAAGAGACAGAAAGATATCCAGTAATGGCTGAAAATCTTTTAGTAGATAATGATTATTACATTGATGAATATAGACAGACAATTGGAATGGAACTATAGGAAGAGTTTTAAACCAGACAAGAGGCAGAAGATATATTAGTTATATTTCTTATAATTAATATTTGCTTTTTATATAATTATTGTATTGTAAACATTAAAGAATAAGGAAGAATTAATCTTCTGCAATGTCCGCAGATAATGTTCCCACACAAAGAGCATTGGTTCTTCAAGGTGGAGGGGCACTTGGTGCGTATGATGTAGGAGTGTTCCAGGCAATATATAAGAAAATCAAGGCCACTGATAACAATGACAATAAGGCGTTATTTGATGTCGTTGCTGGTACTTCTAGTGGCGCAATGAATGCCGCGATATTAGTTAGCAATGCCGTTGAAAATGGATGGGATTATGCAGCAAACAAGCTAAATGAGTTTTGGGAACATGTCTCT
>DATBGR010000183.1:0-21188 GCA_036557905.1 Nitrososphaeraceae archaeon
GATAAAACGTATCTTTAAAATGCCGTTTACTGCATTTTAAAGATACTACGCCACGTAAGTAAAACCAGGGATTGTTCACTAATGGTCCCCCTTCTGTACGCAAATATCATTAGCGATATCTCGAGTAATTTTGTGCTTAAGGGTTTAATCCTTTGCTAGTAACACTTTCTGATAACAGTGTAAAAATGGGTGTACGAGGATTTTAGACCAATTAATTATTGGTTTTGTCTTAGTTGCGTAAGGAGTTGCCCGATCATTTCTTTTCCACATCCTAATTTTATTTCAACCGATCCTATTGATTCCGCTATCTTCTTTCTTTGTTCGTCCAAAAGCATCTCCCAGTTAAAAATATCTTGTGGATCGATATTCCATGCTTGTTCTTTTAAGGCACGAAAAAGCCATTCCTGTCTACTTCCAAGCGCTTTAAAGGAGAAATAATTTAGTATTTCGCCAATAGTGCTAAGCGAATCTGCCAAACTCTCTTCACCTTTGTCGTGATAGTGATTCTCTGCCTGTCGTAATAGATTTATTATATTAGTAACTAAGGCTTCCAAGTCCCTTCGTTGGATAAAACGAACGAGGTCAGACAGTTCCTCATTAGTAAGTTGCCTTTTTTCTGCTCCGATTCTTATGGCGAGTTGTGGGCTGAACATCTCAATAATTGCACTATACCAACCCAAGATGGTATCATTTGCAATAGACAAAAGTAGGCACAGATGCTTTTTGTCTTTGTAAATATCCTTTGAGATTGAAGAAATTATCTGTTTTATTTCATCAACTGTCAGGCTTAATCCAAAACCTGCAAATTTAACTTCCATACTGCAATAAACCTTACTAGATATCAGTCCGCGTAAGCCACATAGATAGGACTGCCAAGTAATGCGTGCTTTTTAGGGGACTTGTCGTCCCATGTATTCAAAGCGATTGTATCCTCGACGAGTTTTCTTGCCAAGAAATCTAGGAATTGTGGTGGGCCATTCATGATCGATGTTGTCCATTTTAGATCGTACAAAGAACTTTTCTCATAATCAAAACCAGAGTGCAACTTGTCATCTGGTGAGGGCTTGTTTACCCTTTTCAAATATTCGTCAATAGCATACGCCATTGAACCCCCAACACTATGGGATTCTCCCTTTACTTCTCCGATCACATGATGCTTAGACCCGCCTAGACCAAGAATTGTATTGTTTGTTTCCCCTCCAAAATATACAAAATCATTATCAGGGCCCCCATGCGGAAGTGGACCCCAAACCATAGGAACTATTCCTTTGAAGTAGGCCTTAGGATGGTCTGTGTCACCAACGTCTAAGTGTTCATTTATGTAGTTGCTAACTACGTTTACTTTATCAAAGCGCGTTTGTTCGCTTTGTTTCTCCTTTAATGACACACTTACCATTCCAAGATTGATATTCAATTCTGCACTAATCTTCTTCAGAATACTTTGAGGAATTTGCGCAAATAGCATGTCAATTTTAGTGTCAGATATGTAAATGTAATATTTCATTACAAGGCAGCACCAAACAAGGTAGAATAATCCTTAAACTTTCAAGAACGTCTATTACGAGTCCTCAACTATAACATTCTTCTTATTTTTGCAATGGAATTTCATAAGAAAAATCGCGTTAGTATAAGTTTAATCTTAACCTAATTGTAATTATAGATCATAAGCAACATATAAACAGGTCCATTAGTAGTTGCTTGACCTACAATCCTCGAAAGTAATCACGTGTTGTTAGCAGATTTGGTCATTTACCTGGTAGAACAGTAGCAACTGTGGTACCTCTCAGGAATCTAAAAAAAATTGTCAGTAAACGGTTGTTTCGGTTCTTCTGGAGGTAATGCCTGCTGTTGATGGCAAATCAGGAAATTTGCTTCTTGTGCTCTCTTCTACTGTCGCAGTAGCCTCTTCGATTATTTTCATTGCTTCTTCGTCAAGACTCGTGACTCCTCCTATCTCTTTGGCTACCGCAGATGAAGAAATTGCTTGACCAGTTCCAGTTAATATATTACCCAACAGATCTGATATTTGTCCTAAAGACTGATCAGCCTCTGGCATCATGGATGACAATCCTCCTTGTATCCCCTTTATGACCGACATGGCTGGACTTAGTGTGACAACCACGTCTCCGAGTTCAGTCATTGTGTTTAGCCTCAACTGTATTTGTTCCAAAGCCAATTTCGAAGAGTCCACCATAGTGTTCATTTTGCGAACTTGAGATAATTCATTGGACAACAATTTGGCATACTGTCCATCATGATTCTGAACAGCCTGAATCACGCGATCAAAGATTAGCTTATCCTTTTCGTTCATCTTCGTAGATATCGCATCTAACTTGGAAATCTGCATTTGCAATTTTTTCTGAGCCTCCTCTATTCTAGGTCTAAGTGGCTCTGATGATTTTATCCCATCACGAAGTTTGTTCCTTACACTTTCACTAACGCTCTCACCGTGTTGAGGTCGACTCCATTTATTTCCAAATGACATTTTGTAATACCTCGTATTTACTAGACAAGTTATTGTTATTGTACATCAAGAAAAGTTGTTTAACAGCTTTAAGTTATTTGTTGATTAATAACAACGATGGTAGTGAGGGACAAATGGACGCTGATCATGATGAGAAACAATTCAATCATTGCGTTTGCTGTGGATGGAAACAATAAAGTGTTATAGTACTTCACATTCCTCGCCGACGGTAATTTTAGCTATTTTGTTTATCACCTATATAATATGTGGTCAGAAATAGGCGTTAAGAACACATCACATCATACTGGAGTCTGTCTTGAATCCTAAACAGGTTGGTTCATATCTGTATCGAGTCCAGAAGCCGAAGGTAGTATGATGACTTTGAAAATAAGCTGCCCCTATAGCATATGTCCTATCTTATTTCCTATTTAATTCTCCAGTTCTAAGTTAAATCCAATCAAAAAATTTATTTAAACACTTCATTATAGAATACTGTAGTGATAGACGATAAAAGTTTCAATAGATCTTCTTTGCTATCGATGCCTGTTTCATTTGCAATGAACTCTAATGTCATTATCTTGGAGCAGTCCAGAACTGTTGCAGATGCAATCACTGCAATGAAAGACAACCAAGTACGTTCTGTCCTTGTTTCAGACCCTGGCAAGCAAATTATAGGATTGGTATCAAAAACTGACGTACTATTCAAAGTAGTAGCTATTCACAAATCGCCTGCCAAAATATTAATCAAAGAGGTGATGTCCTCACCGGTGATATCTATTCCTCCCGAAATGTCGATTTCGGATGCTCTATCTGTCATGGAAAAGCATATTATTAGACAGCTTGTAATAACGACGTCTAATAGTGTTTTGGGGATAATTAGCAGAGATGGAATAATGTCGAAAATGGAAAAAGCGGCAATGGAGACAATCAATGCAGCAACTACTTCCTCGTCGTTGTGTATATTGAACCCGTTTGCTTCGACCCAATTAAAAGACAAAAGAGCGATGTTAATATGTCCTCACTGCCAAAAGGAGTACGGTGATAAGGAGGTTCTTACCAAGCACGTGCAATCAGCTCATGCTTAATCTACGTTATGCAATTTGCTTCTGTTAGTCCTCGGATTGGTATCTCATTATATCATGAACCTGATTACCATTCAGAGCACCTCGATAACATCGAGATCATTCCATTATAGCCACTAGTCATGCTCTCAGCTAAGACAATGTACACAAAATCACTTTTATCGGCAGATCTAGTCGACTTTACATTTCCGATCGCGTACACTCGAATGCAATAGTTTAGTACAATTACTAGATGTACTCGATATTCTAGAACTTCACCATTGTGAACCACTTTTATAAATGCATTTTTCATGCTAGACTTCTAGTTACATTCATTTTGATCAATAAAATTCGAGTCATTTTGATGGGCCTTTCTGACTGTTCTATCACTCATTCAAGAGCTTTGTATGTAATCTGTCTCGTTGCTATATTCTCGGAATTATCCAAATGCTATAAATATTATTCATTCACTATCATATTGTAGTAGAATAGTTTTGGACCTGTTCTCTTATTGTAGTGTTCAAATCACTGACAATCTTAGGTTAACATCTGTTTTACTAAATTAATCAAAGTTACTTAACATCTAACAAATACTGTTGTTCATAGATAGTTAATTATCAATTGTTAGTATTTTCTACAACAAACATTATATTCGATTAACTGGATTCTATTTCTGTGACTAACAAAAGTTATGACGCTGTATTTGGTCCATCTCTCAACGAGGGGGAAAAAAGCAATAGTATACAGGATATAGAGTTTCTCCAAGTAAGATATACAAACGTACTTGGTAGATTTCTTGCAAAATACGCGATGATTGATAATGATGATTTACAAAAATTGATCTTAGAGGGAATAGGTCTCGACGGTTCATCGGTCGAAGGCTTTGCGAGTATAGATGATTCGGATCTACTCCTAGTTCCTGATAAATATACTCTGAGATTATTTCCCTTTAGTAAGAGACTTACAGGTTCGGTAATTTCCGACGTTTACTTAGGATACCAACGAGGTAGATTGTGTGAAGATCCCAGATATGTTTCACAAATCATGGAGGAGCGTCTTGCTGAACACGACCTTACATGTCAAGTCGGAGCAGAAGTCGAATGCTTCATCTTTGATAAGATTATCTTTCACGATCACGACACTTCCGAAGGACGTGCTTTTGAAGAGCTAGATGTCATATCTGAAGAGAAGCTGGGAAATGGTAACTACCCAATAAGAACGAAGTCAGGATATGATGCCCCTCCGTTCCAGGATTCACTTTTGGATTTCAGATTCGAGGTTGCGAGTATACTGAAGGATTACTATAACATCAATGTAACAAATTTGAATCATGAGGTGGCAAGTAGCGGCCAGATCGAAATAAATTTTCTCCATAGCAGTCTAACTAAAACTGCAGATAATGTACAAACCTACAAGGATGTAGTCAGAAATGTCGCAAAAAAAAGCAATCGAATTGCGAATTTCATGCCTAAGCCAATTTTTGAGTGTTCACCTAATTCAGAGAAAGTAGGTTCTAACCTTCGGGAGGATGGTAATGATAATGGTTCAGGTATGCATGTAAGTCTTAGTTTGTGGACCAAGTCTTCGCTTGGTGCAGATCCTGAGGACTATTGCAACATTTTTTACGATACCAATGATGGGTATTCCAATCTTAGTCAGGATGGCCGCTATTTCGTTGGTGGAATTCTCGATCATTCTCAGTCATTATCTGCTTTGGTTGCGCCCACAGTGAATTCCTACCAGCGAATAGTTCCAGGATACGAAGCTCCGGTGTATATTGCATGGGCTCGAGGCAATCGCTCTACAGTAGTTAGAATACCTATAAACGAGAAAGATAATTACAAGACAAAAAGGCTCGAATTTAGAGCTCCAGATCCTTCATCAAATCCTTATTTGGTACTCCCAGCAATAATAGCAGCGGGACTCGACGGAATTCAGAAAAAAACTGATCCAGGATCTCCTATTGATGAAAACATATTCAAGATGTCTGAGGCTAGAAGGAATAGTCTGGGAATTCAGACGCTGCCACGCACATTACAAGACTCGCTTGATAGTTTGAAGAGTGATTTGAGTTATCTCCAAATTTGCTTTAGCAATGAGTTGATTGAAACATATTTAACAATCAAACAAAGTGAGACAAAAAAAATCAGTGAAAAATCAAAGTCGCAGCAATTCTTGTACTATTTCGATATATGATTTTATCAAGTGAGTTTGATTGCAATATCTATTGAAAGATCTTGCACATTTTCAGAGCAAGATGTCAAGAATGGCTTTATTGAGGCCAGTCACAAAAGTTCTATTAACAAGTTGTATTTATTTACTGTCGTGGGATTTAAGGACTGGTTTCAGAAAAAACTAAAGCAAAAACCGGCTGATGAAGAATTCAATTCACTCTCTGAATCGCGAGAGAAAAAGGATAATCTAAGCTATATTGAACCTGAGGTGCAATATTCTGCAAACACTAATTCAGACCAGCCTCACGAACAGGAAGGCACACATCAGTATCAAACCCAGTCTGAACTAGGAATGGAGGATGACAAGCTTGAATATATACCCACTGACATTAATTATAAGGATAGAGGGTTCGATGATAATATTCGTGATTCTAAAGAATTACTAAGTGAGAGCAAGGAATCGGTCTCCCCATTATACGTATCAAATGATGATGATTATGTCACTAACCTTCTTACGAGTTTGCCAGAGCTATGGACGGGTAAGGAAATGAAGCTACATGTCATAGCCGACTTTAGAGATGCAACTTGGATTATGAAAAAGATTCTTCAGCAGGTGGAGTCTGGATTGATAAATGCAGATATTAAGGTCAAGGAATTCACACATCTATGTGATATGACGTTTATTCTCCGGGTATCTGAGGGACTATCGGGATTTCCCGCTGCTATCACGGCCATAAATCCTACTCTTTCATACCTGTTGACAACCATAAAGAGCGAGGCGATTGTAAGGAGAAAAAGAAGAATAGGGTTCTAGAAGCACAGACAAGGACGTATGACACCAATTTTTAATTCGGTGCTCTTGTACTTATTTATGATTTTTTAGTTTGGAGTGTGATCTCTCTCGAACTTTCCCCGTGCATCATACCTAGCGTGTTCCTGTATGGTTCGAGTTTGTAAATATTTGGCCATAACAATCCCTAACGTCGGCTGAAGTCAACTGACCATCGTCCTTGGATAAATCAGATTCACACTTCGATAATTCGGTCAGGTCTTTTTTCGAAGTCTTTTGATTTGGACTTGCAGCATTCATATTATTACTGCCGTCTTTCCCTTGAGCATTTGCATTATGGATAAAATTCATCCCGATGATTAGCATAGCGGATACTCCTATTGTGATCAGGAATTTACTTGATCTATTTCCTACTGGCATTGAATCAGAGATGATTGCATTTTTAATAGGGAGTTTGTAACATAGTATACTAAATGTAGTCGTGTTTAATTTAACTCGATTTTTCATCTAGTTTATTGATCAGTATATTTACTCAAAGCTTTGAGATGAATAGAACGCAGAAAGTTGTAGAGAATGTCGCACTTGCCAATTGGATCTATTCGCCAGGTAGTCGGAATCGGGGTGATTGAGTTGTACTATATCTTCTCAAAGAATGTATACGAACGTAGTAGATCCACACTATATCTAATGAAGATCCAAGTTTACGATACATCTAGAATTGACTCCCTGTTCGTAATTTCGTACGACTGCTCATTACGGACCAGATTAGATAATATAGAGAGAAGAGATAATGTAAACTATGTCCAATAATAGCAAAATTCATACAATCAATCCTGCCACCGAACAAGTTGTTGGCACTTTTGACGTTATGGATTCTGCACAGATATCCCAAATCGTTAAGAAATCTAGGATTGCATTTGATCTATGGCGGAAGAAGGAAATAACGGAACGATGCGATTATTTAAAAAACCTAGTAAAGGTTCTTCGGAAAAATAAGGACTCCTATTCCACTCTTGTGACGCAGGAAATGGGTAAACCAATAAGACAGTCGGTAGCCGAGATAGACAAATGCGAATGGCTCTGTGATTATTATGCCGAACATGCAGAGTCGTTTCTTAGAGACGAAATAATCCCAACGGAATTTCGCAAGAGTTTTGTCTCTTTTGAACCTTTAGGCGTTATTGCAGGTATTATGCCTTGGAACTTTCCTTTCTGGCAGGTTATGAGATATGCAGTTCCAGCTCTCATTGCAGGGAATGTAGGTGTTTTAAAGCATTCTAGTGTGTGTTTAGGGAGTGCGTTGGAGATAGAAAAGGCATTTCAGCTGGCAGGTTTTCCAGATGGTGTATTTCAATCCATTATAGGGGATTACAGAGCTGGCGAAGCACTGATCCAAGCTCCAGGAGTCGATGCGGTATCGGTGACAGGTAGCGTCGAGACGGGAAGACGTATAGGAGAACTAGCTTCAAAAGGCCTAAAAAAGTACGTTTTGGAATTGGGAGGTAGCGATCCTTTTATTGTCTTAGAGGATGCTGACCTAATTCAAACTGCTCATCTAGCTGCACAATCGCGGCTTTTAAACACTGGCCAGAGTTGTATCGCAGCGAAGAGGTTTATTGTTGTAAGGGATGTTGCAGAAAAGTTTCTAAGACTTTTTGTGGAAAATACGAAAAGTGAAGTAGTGGGTGATCCCATGAATCCCAAAACAACTGTCGGTCCGTTAGTCAGAGACACTCAAAGACTGGCATTAGAAAAACAAGTCGACGACGCAAAAACCAGGGGTGCAGAGATCTTAACTGGAGGAAAGAGAGTTCAAGGTAATGGTTATTTCTATGAACCAACTGTACTATCCAACGTAACCCCTGAAATGGCAGTCTTGAGAGAAGAAGTGTTCGGACCAGCAGCTCCTGTCATGATTGTGAAGAATGAATCAGAAGCAGTACAAGAAGCAAACAATTCTGAATTTGGTTTAGGAGCTAGTATTTGGACGAACGATTTAGAGAAAGGAGTCAGACTGGCTAGACAGATCCAGAGTGGAATAGTGCGAGTCAACGAGATGGTCCGATCTGATCCAAGATTACCTTTCGGAGGAGTGAAGTATTCTGGTATCGGTAGAGAGCTATCTGAATTCGGGATCAAAGAATTTGTAAATATAAAATCGGTAGCAGTAAAAGACTTGGCAAGCAAAATACTTGTAGAATAGGTTGGGTCGTTACTTCATATTTGATTCACGAAATAATTGATTGTTGCAATGTTATAATCCGGAGACTACAATGATCTGTACGATCAATGTCCGGTTAAGTAAAACGGTAATAATGGTACAAATAATCACAAAAACTATTCTTATTGAAGCATATCTGGTCTACATTCCATTTTATTCCTAAAGATGTGACTAGAAGTTTTTTCTTAAATGATGACAGGGAATTCTTGAATCAGATTAGGTTATATCTATCAAAGTTAGATCTAATCCATGATTTCAATATATAACATTTCAGGCTAATAAATGATGGTCTTTATCCCGATTATCAAGAAACAATATTTCGGAATATTCGCGCAATATCCTTTGATTGGTTCGCATCGTTATAAAAAATCCATATCTATCTACAAATCATACTATGGAGTTAAAGAGTAGAATGAACAGGAGCGGTAAACTGGAAGTTCTTCTCTGATCTGTTGGACTCCAATCCAGTAGTAGATTTGTAAGAGATCGTGCCATTTATAATAACTCTGGATACACCTCGATCAATTTTCTTCCAGATATTTGAATCAAAAATATCACGATCAATCACCTTTCTATCTTTCAGGATAATTGAACTATTACCAACGATAGGAAATAGGTCAGTAGAAGGGGTCAGGAAGCCCTCTAGCATTTGTCCTATGCTTCCTGATACTAATTTGATATTTTGAATTATAATATTATATTGAATTTCTTCCAAAATTAAAGTGCCAGCATTCGGATTGGTAACATTAAAACTGATCTGAAGAGCTGAATCATTGTTATTAATTCTATTTAGGGCCAGATTTGCGATAGAGATTCCGACCTGTCTATGTGAATCTGAATTCGATGCTTCATTATTTTTTATTTCGTTGTGTATGTTCTTAAAAATCCCGCTGTTTAAGCTAGCGTTGCTCTCAATATACACTAGAAAAACTAATACTATGATTATTGTAAGGCTTCCAGAAATAAAATAGATTTTATGAATTATCTTCATCTAATAATAATGCCGTATTTTGATTAATTAAGCCTTCTTTCGTATAATTTCAGGGTGAGTATTGAACTATTAGATTTTATAGTCTCTACACATTGAATCTGAATTGCTAATGCGATTCTTTATGAAACGGATGCTATCGATAATTACGACGTATTCCTCAATTCAAAGCAAGTTAGGCGTCAACATTTAATATGTTCATGCTGTCAAAATTAAGGCTAATGCCTGAACTTAAAAGATTTAGCTGACTCACATTATGTGTTCTCTAATTACTAGAGATTAAATTAGTGCAAGATATGATATATGCAACCACAGATAATCACACACTAATTAATTGTATAAAAATATTCAAGAAAATTAGTGGGGCCAAAGCAATTGATGGAATGAGTTTTGGAATCTATACTTTAATTCATATATTGAAAATGTATATATCATGCAACAATGGGGGCCGAAAGCAACAAGCAGGATAACGTAGATTCTAGTAATTTATCTCAAGATAGCAATCAGACCAAGGGGAATTATCTTTTTGGTGATTACTCGGTGTTTGAAGAGAACAAGAATGTTATAGATATGTTGAAAGACTTCGTCTCAATCTCGGAGCATGTGTTTCAAATTCACGATAATGTGGAAAAACTTAATTATTTAGTGAAAAAAGTGGAGAATTTACGGGAAGTACTCGGTACGAAAATTGATCAACTAAAAATCTCCAGCGAATCTGAGATGGACAGATTTTTCGATGAATTCTACGAAAAACTTGTAAAAGTGCATTTCCCTGATCAAATCAGTGCAGAGTCATTTCTTAGAACTAAGAATTCTGTATTGCGATCTATTAACGATGTAGAAAGAGAGAATAAGACCAGTTTTGATGAATATAAATCATATCTCGAATCAAAGAACATTGATTTCTATATGAGCTCTGTGAGACTTATACAAGCGTGGTTGTCAAAGGATGAAAATAGCTTGCCAAATCAACTTATTTCCCACGCTATGAATATACTTATTGCAAAAGTGGAAGATATTGGTGATCAGTACTTGATTACTAGGTCAACTGAATACCTCCCTGCGGCAGACTTTGAAATTAGTAGCACCCAGTCGAATTCAACGTCCTACTCTTTTTCTGTTAATGCTTCCGCCACCAGTTTTTGGAGAAGCCACAGAAAGATAATTGATCTGGAAATAGATCAATTGGCAGTCCCTATAGGCTTTAAAACCTCCATCTCAGAGAAATTGCGGAGATCCTTTAGATTAGGTCATTCGAATGACCATCATCTCGATTCCGAAAGAGAGCCAGATATGGTGTCAGTAGAGAATTACTATATGACCCATGTAAAATTGGAAAGCGGAAAGACTTTATCAGTGATCCTTTCTGCAGATGCGAAGCCGAAGGACAAAGTGATTAGAATCGAATATGACTTGAATGATCTTCATGTCGACAGAAAAAACCTTTCACCCGAGACTTCCAATTATAACCAGGTCATAGCAGAAGGTCGGGTTCCAAGAATCGAGTATATTGATGAAAAGGAAAGCCGCAAGATAGATCTACTTCAGAAGGAATTCCTTCGAACTACTAATATTGGGCGTATTATGGAATTGGGATATAATCTTGAGGAGAAGCTAAAACAAATGATAGACATGCGTCTGATATCATCACACATTAGGCTCTATTCGATTACAGTTGATGACAAAGAAGCAGTTCTTATCACGGATAATCATTCCACTGATGGACATTTATCGTATAATGAGGATTTGGTGATCTCATTCCTAGAAACAATAGCGTCTGCATTTGCACCAATAATACAAATGCTGAAATCGAAAAGCCCAGTCAATGGAGAATTAATTTTGCGATATGATTCACCAAACAAGCAGAGAGAAGAATATATGATCAGAACTGGCGACATAATTTCTAGACTATCTCAGTCAAGTGGTGGAAACAAGGTGCTTGCTGCACTGGGAGTTATTGATGAGAGTGGCGCAAACTCCAAAGTCTAGAGTATCCCAAGAGCCAACAAACCAACGCCATCCGCCATCATTTTCAGCATATGCGTTATTCAATAACGAGTCAGATACTGGCATATCGGTATAATTTGTTATAATTTATCACGATAATGATAATTGCTTAAATCTTTTATTATAATGAAACACAGCAGAAGAACGACATGTTGGTGGTTGTATTCAATCAGTCTCGAATCCTCAATTGAGTAAATACAACTTAGGATTATCGCGCTGCCTTGGGTCTTTTGCTAATGATGTTGTTATAAGCAGTTATGAACCAAGCAGCATAATTGTTTGCATGCCTTTCAGTGCCTCTATGTTCTCCACCTCTCGTCCTTAAATGGTGATAGAACTCGTGAAGAATAACAAAGGGGTTGTAGAATATTTCAGAATTCATTGCATAAATTCTCATGCTATGTTGAACATATACTGCATATACACTCCTCCTTTTTCCCTTAATAGTCCCTACTAAGATTTTAGGAGGAGTAATATCATAAATTTTGCTGAGTTGGTATAATGCATCTTCAGTTTTGCCGTTTAAAATCATGTGAACGATTTTGGCCCTAGTCAATTCGTTTGGTGTAGTCATAATCGTTGGCATGAGGTACCTAACATAACATATTTCATGATATTTGTCTTCGCATTTCTTGACAAAACTCCGGAACTATATTTCGGTTCAAGGGCTTGTAGGATTTAGTTGTTGTAATTGACTTATCACAATAGTAATATGAAGGCGTATATCTTATACAAAACATGTTAATTGACAAAAGATTGTCTAATATGGGCAGGTGATACTGTATATATCATTAGAACAAAGAGAAACTATATTTAATTTATACAAATCTGGTATTACTCCAGACATTATTGCATTACAAATGGATTTGAACCAAGAAGATGTCTTGGCCATAATCCATGAAACCAATATCAATGAGACAAACAAAAAGAATTCTCAGAAAAGACAAAGAGATTCTCCATTACTTAGCGGTCTATATCTCGATACCATAGTTAATGTGGATTTAGCTATCAAACAAGCACAATCTAGGATCTGGCAGGCCTTAAAAGTAAAACCACAGTTTAATATTTCAATGGAGGAGACGCAGAATATTTTAGAAAGTTACGAAGGTTCCAAAGTCACATTAGTGGTCTTATATATCGATCTGGTGGAATCGACAAGACTTTCGATGATGCTCCCTATAGACAGGTTGGCAACTATAATCCAGGCTTTTACCCAAGAAATGTCAATGCTAATCGAAGCTTATGGAGGATTCATTTTGAAATATGTCGGCGACGCCATATTGGCCTTTTTTGTCGTCCCTGATTACGAAAAAGAAGGCTTCAAAGCAAATGCATACCTGCCGAGTCTTAATGCTGTCAATTGTGCATGCTCTATGATCAAAGTAAACCGTGAAGGCATAAATCCCATACTTAATCAATATGACTATCCGGAGCTTAAGGTGAGGATTGGAATAGATATTGGTGAAAATGTGGTTGTTCAATATGGATGGGATACATATAATAGGAATGGAAAGGAAATAATGAAAAAGGCCCACTTAGATGCCCTTGGTTATACAATTAATATCGCTACAAAAATGACCGGACTAGCGAAGCCAGATCAAATCGTGATAGGTCAAATGGTTTATGATTTATTGGACGAAAAACAAAAGCTTGCCTTTAAATCTCTATCCGTGACCCCTGATATGTGGAATTATGTTAGCGACTACGCAGGGGGAAGGATATATGACCTTTATGGGAGCATAAATAGAAAATTCGATGTACCTTACAAAGACGTGAATAACGGCAAATAGCTTATTTTCTAGAAAATCGCAGTATGTTTCACTCACGAATTGAAGCTAAGTTTGCTAGTCTAGGACTATGCTTTCATTGATTTGTTGGTATATTAGAGTTAGTGTCGGATCGCTCCATTATTTGTCATCACAGCTTGGTCAATAGGCCTTTCGGGATAATAGACGAATCAATTCGGAGAGCAATATAAAATTGTCTTATAAGAACTGTCACGATAAGTTAGTAAATATATGAAAAAATTTTGGATTTCTCGGTAAATATGTGGTATGCACTAAATACCTTGTACTTTGAACGGATAGTGAAACCAAAAATCAATATTTCAGAGAAAATAGATTATCGTGGGAAGACCTTCCAATACGCAAATAAAGCCAGTCATTTGAATTCCCTTTAATTATAGGCATATGCACTCATCATCGATCTCGTAGATCGCGGAAAGCTAATTTTTGTTCTAATTTACGTTTAAGTATCGCATTTATATTTTGTCCGTCTGATCTACCTTTTAGTACTGCCATGGTTCGCCCCATTAGCATTCCTAGTGAGCTCACACCCTTATCCCTTATGACGTCAAGATGATTGGTCAAGATCCCTTCAATTTCATCTTCTAGCTGTTGTTCAGTCATAGTTTCAAACCTAGATTCGAATTCGTCGATCTCGTTTATCTCGCGTTTCATAAACTTTTCAAACAACAAAGTTACTGACTCTTTGGCGATTCTTCCTTTGTCTAGCTCGTTAAAAATTTCAATCAATCTCTTTTCAGTTAGTAATGAACTATCGAATCCCTGCCTTTCTAGATTAGTTATATCCTCTGTCAATTTTGAAGCTACGAAAGTCGGTGATATTTTAGTTGAGGATACAATCTTCTCAAACAAGTTTAGATATTGTGAATCAAAGATCTCCTCAGCAAGTTTATTGTTTAGTCCAAATTTGGATAGCAGCTCATTTGTGTATTCTTCGATAGGCCGCGGAATCTGTTGACGTAGGTAATCAAGGAGTAAGTTATCAACTTTGATAGGCGGTATGTCAGTTTCCGGGTACATCCTAGCAGACCCTGGTCTAGGTCTGATGTATACTGTTTCACCTAACTGCGTTGCAGCTCGTGTTTCAGCTGGAACTCCATCGAGCACGACTTTCAATCTTTGAATCAATGATTCTATCGCAGAAGTCACATTCGCTAATCTTCCACCTATTATTATGAACGCATCATCTTTGGAACTCATTGCAAGTTTTTTTTCTATACTGTCAATGTTTTCTTTAGATATGCCATAACCTGGAAGCTCGTCAGAATGAAATATTCCTCCAATTCCGTAAAAGCGGACAAGCTGGCTCAATTCTTTACCCAGTCTAATTTTATCGTATGGTTCAAACCCGAGCATTCCAGCAAAACGTTCTATTCTAATAGCTTTGTAAACTGTACTTTGATCCTTGAGTGATTCGATGATTTTTTTAGAGGATGATCCTTTCAATATATCAGTTACATCGACAATACTGTTGTCATTTCGTATTTCTTTAATCCCTCGTTCGTTCTTGAGTTTATCCGCGATGACTATTAGTCCATGTTGCCTGTTCACTTCATATTCGATCACTTTGATCAGCTGATCAAGCTTCTGTACTCCTTTAATTTCTACAACTCGCCCATTTTCTACAGAGATGTTGACGTCTTGCCTTATGCTTCCTATACCTCGAGCCACCCTTTTGCTTGCCCTTAATATCCTTCCTAGGCCCAATGCTAGTTGCATTACTTCATAAGGCGTACCGGATATAGGTTCAAGTGCAATCTCGACCAATGGTATCCCTAATCTGTCTAGTCCAAACTCTCTCTTGCTATTATTATCTGAAATCAACTTTGCGGCGTCTTCTTCAAGGCAAATACTCTGAACACCAGTTCTTTTTCCGTTAATTTCTACAAATCCGCCCATTGAGATTAACATAGTCCTTTGAAACCCACTTGTATTTGATCCGTCTATGACTATTTTGCGCATTACGTGGATTTCATCTACGATGCGTGAATTGAGTGCGAGAGAGAAAATTAAAGCAGATTCAAGCGCTTCTCTATTGACGCAATGCGGTGGTTCCTCATCAGCCTCCACCAAGCAGCTCGTTACGTTCGCTGCACAGTATTTGAATGACTGAATTTTTTTAAACTCAAATAAGGCGGCCGGATCGATTATACCTAATTCACTCTGAGCTGGCCTCAAGCTTCGTGAAAAGTCTAGAGTATACTCCTCATCTTCATTGGATTCACACTGGCAAAAGAGTTTGGTCCCAGTAGCAAGCTGCTGGTGTATTTCTAGCCCAACTTTGAGACTAATTTCTAGTGGATTCGTTGTCACTTGAAAATATACTGAAAACTCAAGTCTTTTATTTCTTATCTATTCTATAGGACTGACGGAAGTTATTTCATTACAGATGTTTTCTTGCATCTTTCTTTTGATATCTGCGGAACTTTCATTATTTGCTATCAGCCACATTGCCTTTACCAACGCAGTTTCAGAAGTCATGTCTGACAATGGTACGATTCCAATCCCAAGCAAATCTCTACCTGTGTTGTATACATTCAAATTAACTCTTCCCCATATACATTGTGAAGTCATAAAAATCATCATTCCAGATTCTATTGCGAGTTTCAATTGTGCAAAACAGTCACTACTCACATGACCAAGACCGGTCCCTTCAAAGATTATAGCTTTACAACCTTTTTTCACTAAATCTGAAATGATCGTAGATTCAAATCCAGGATAATATTGAAGCAAGATCACGTGTCTATCAAAGGATGTTTCGTATGAAGAATATTTTACATCTCCCCGTCTTGTTAATTTCAACATGCGATTAGATTGCATATTGATGCTATCTCTATGAATCAGCGCTATAGGTTCGATATCGATCGATTCAAAGGCATCTCGGCTGCTAGTATGGTTTTTTCGAACTCTCGTACCGAGATGGCATGCCAATAGACAATCCGAGGTGTTAGCATGCATTATGACGAAGACGCCAGAATAATCTGATTTCACAGCAAATCTTGTTGCCCCTATCAGGTTGAGTGCCGCATCAGATGATGGTCTATCAGAAGATCTTTGAGCCCCAGTTAATACTATGGGAATAGGAGCATTTCGAAGAGCAAAACTCAGAGCCGCAGACGTATAATGCATAGTATCAGTTCCATGTGACAGAATGATCCCGCTGTAAATACCCATATTGATCTTTTCAATGATTTTATTTGCCATAAGAGTCCAATGATCTGGTGTCAGATTTTCGCTATATTCATTTAGTAACATCTCCGTGTCGACAGAAGCGTATCTAGAAATTTCTGGTACAGATAAATAAAGCTCTGATGCAGACAGAACAGAAGTAACTCCTCCTGTCCTATAATCAATTTTGCTGCCTATTGTACCACCGGTACTAATAAGGGCCACTCTTGGAAGATTATCTTTATGATCTAGGTCGGTGGATCTAAACTTATCGATTGCTTTGAATTGATTGTCCGGAGATTTTCCGTCTATATGCGTGCTGGACTGGGGTCCAGAACTGCTATTCTCAATCGATATTATTTTTGTCATATTTATACCGATATTGTAGCCATTGCCTAGTTTGATAACAATATGATTGTCATCAAACAATTCGTACCGTGGAAGCAAAATTCCAGAATACATTCCGCTAGTGGTACGTATATTGATAGTTTGTCCTATTTTGATGCCTTTTCTATTCAGAATCTCCGATGCCTTTCCTTTGTACTCTGACTTTCCCACTGTCTCCGCTCATGAGTTGATGTCTAATATATGGATTCCTAGCTAGCGCGTGATTGGTTTAGAATAGTATTAAAAGTATCGAGAGAGATTATCTACAAATAATTAAGAAAAAGAATCCGAAGTTAATTGTCTAGGACGCATATTCTGTAATTTCAATACTTGCATCTTCAAGGAGATACAATACGGCCGCTTCGATATCGCGCACTGATATAATACCATAGTCCCAAGCATCTATGAAGGCCCTAAACTCACTTTCTAGCACCTTTGCTGTATCTTGAAATTCTATCATCTTTTCAGGGGTTTCAGGTGTTCTATAACCTTTAGCTACCATTATGGGACATCTCTTGTCAATTTCCAATGGGTTATACCAAGCGTCCCTGGCGAATTCATAATCGCCAGCTTTGATGATATTAAACATTCGGACCATCTCATCAGTAGACAACTTTTGTAGGTCGGCTAACCATGAATTGTCGTTCGAACCACTTTCTCGAGACCATGCTTTATATCTTAAGTGTTTCTCAGATAGACCGGGATTGTCTTTCAATAGTATGCATATTATATCGACCTATCATATAGAAATACATTTTCTTTTGTGCGGTATCGAAACAAGAATACAAATGCATTTTCCATTCCGGGATTAGCGTCGAATTAATACACCAACTAAATAGATACAGAAATATACTTTATTACTAGAATTATTATAATTATTATATAATTGAAAAAGTAATGATCTAATTTAATATTATCTTTTCCAACAATTTCCGATTCGTGCTACGAACTAAGATTATTAATATGTCGTATGCGTTCTACTCCACCGATTTCTTCTATAATGGTAGCAGTTTTGTCAGTGACTAATTTCTTCCATGCTTCACCTTTGGATATTTTGGTCCTAACTTCTGTGGCAGACAGTACTTCTCGCTTGTACATGTTGGGTTCTATTACCTTAATACCTCTTTCTATGTACAATTGTCTAGTGAAACTATCATTGGTGAAAACTACATTGTACCTCGGAACCAATAGATCTACCTCACGAGTCCATAAACCATGTGTCTCCATATCTGGTACAGGGATAAGTAGAATCTTATCGACTATCACCTCTTCGTCTGCTTGCAATGATTCTCTTATCATCTCAATTCGCTCGCCTGCGGTAAATGGATTTCTAGCTTCGTGACTCTTCTGAGCGCTTCCGATAACAATTATTAGTTCTTTTACACTGCGTAACGCATACTTTACAGTAACAAGATGGCCCAGATGAAATGGTTGAAATCGTCCAATAAATAATCCTCTTACAAATGTCCTCGTAAACGTGTGTAATTTTCAATGCAATTTTAATCTATATCCTTTACAAGGCATAATATAAGCTGAGATAGAATTGCCAATCATATTAATAAAGTCTCTAAATACAGCCTTAAACCCAATAATAAAGACTTGAGATGAAGATGAAAAATTGTTCTCAAATGGTGATCATCAAATCAAATAATTATTTCTCCCAGTGAAAGTACCAACTACGAAATCTTAAATTTCTTTCAATTACTGGCTATCAATAAAAGACCAGCTTTTTGAGGCAATCATCTGCGTTGGGTTGAATAGTTGTTCACCAGTCTTCCTATCTATTTGTATTTTATCTTTTTGACCAAGCCTTCATTACGCTTAGACAAAAATATTGCGTGTGAAATATGCTTTCCTGCTTCCTATCGATAGCTATGTCCCTGGAGGTATTAATGCAACTTCGGAGTGTTGTAGCAGAATTTGCAAGCAATGTCTTATCCGTAACAGGAGGACCACGAAGCAGTACTTCTTTTGGAGCTTCAATCTCAAGTTTCTCAAATATTTCTGGACGTCTTAGTGGAAGTTCGCTAATTTCCCTAACTTTTTGGATTTCTTCCTTTTACCCACCAATATCTTCATATGCTACATGAGGTATCCCCCTTGCTACTTCACCCTTTTCTGCAATGTGAAATACAGTCTTCTGTGTTACGAGCACAGCGTGCGCAACAGGAGTTACGCCTATAACCTGGAAAGTAAGTCTTCCACCAAAATATGGAACTGATGATAAGATGCAAAGATCCTACGATTCATCTATAGAATATATTTCGATGAATGTTAGCAATCTTGATTAAAGTCGTGAAGGTCATTTGTGATACAAGTTTTCTAATGGTTCTAGTTTCTAAACCGACTAGGCAACTTGATACCATCGAGAGTGATTTAGGCAAGTTATGCTTTATAGTTCCAGATATCGTGTTAGATGAATTAAAGCGAATTCAAGCGCTAGCGGGGCCGAAGCGATCAATGATTGCAAAGACAGCGATTGAACTTGCTCATTCTAAATTTAAGTTGGTTAAATTGACACAATCCAAGTCAGTAGATGATGCCATATTTGATTATGCTAGGACCAATAAGTGTGCTGCTGCAACCTTGGACGAGAATTTAAAGAAAAAGCTAATTCAAATTGAAATATTGGTTTTTACGCTTAGTAGAAATCGAATAATAGTGGCTAACCATAGCTGATATTAACCTTTAAATTGAAATGGATTTCAAAAATATATTATGCTAACTTACGATTCATTTCAGATTGCCTGGCTAGGTCATGACGGATTCAAAATCATTTTTACAAAAAATGATGAAAAAAAAACTATCTACATTGATCCATACCAATTGAGTGAATCGAGAAAAAATGCTCACGATGCAGATTTAGTTCTGATCTCTCATAATCACTACGATCATTTAAGTTTAGACGATATACAGGAAATTTTGAAATCGGATACTAAGATATTAGCCTCTGCTGAATGTGATGAAAAGCTATCTGCTCTTCCACAAGAACTGAAAGGAGTTGTACCGGGGGACAAATTGACGATTCAAGACGTGCCTATTGAAGTAGTACCAGCCTATAATACAAACAAGAGATTTCATCCCAAGGCTGATAAAAAGGTAGGATTTGTAATTGTATTAGATAAATATCGAATATATCATGCAGGTGATACAGATATGATCTCAGAAATGGAGATCACGAAACCAGATGTAGCTTTGGTCCCCGTATCTGGAACGTATGTTATGAATTCAGAAGAGGCAGCCAAGGCTACAAACGAGATTATAAAACCCACAAAATTCGTAGTGCCTATGCATTATGGAACAATTGTGGGTTCTGAAAAGGATGCTATGAATTTCCGAGACTTGGTCAAAATCTGCGAAACTAAAATTCTGAATAAAGACTGATTATCACCAAATCAATATCTAGAGCTCCAAAAAATTTGATCTGATATCATGTTATAAAAAACTTAAATACGAAAACTTTATCTTATTCTTTTGCAAATGGCAGCAAAGAAGAAAGCAGCAAAGACTGCAAAGAAGGGAGAAAAAAAGACAAAAAAGTAAACGATAATTGATTATGACTTATAGTCAGTTTAACTATTCCTTCCTTCTTTTGTGAATAACTCTAAATATTCGCGCATTATGAGAATTAAGTTTGATTTTGTGTCTAAGGATTAAAAGTGCCTTTGTGTCGAACAACAAGAAACATTCATAGTCTTGACTTTACGCGAAATTAAATAAAAGAGAAAAACTTACTCTGATGCTGATTTTTCTATTTTGGTCTTAAATCTGCAATTTGTGTCCAGTGGCTCTAATAGGAATGTTTAATGGTTATGTGCTAAAAGCCGTTGTTTTGTTTTCCCTCTGCGAGTCTTTCTTCTACAATATCATTACGATAATTGTGTTATGATGGATAAAAAGCTCTATGACAAGTCAAGCTATGTCACTTTGTTAACATATAATAGTAAGTTAGCCAACGATATGAATCGTGCAGATGTGGCAGAGTGGTCTTCGGTGTTCAGAAAAACACGGACATAGTAATGCGTCGGCCTTGAGTTACGAGGCTAAGAGCAAGCCGATTCGCCTGCTGGCGATCAGGAGTTCGAATCTCCTCATCTGCGCTTCTCTTTTATCTCATATCGCT
>DATBGR010000184.1:0-13045 GCA_036557905.1 Nitrososphaeraceae archaeon
GAATGATATAAAAAGCAGTCGTTCGATATCAATGTGATTAAATACATCACATTAGTACTGATATATTATTAAAGTGAATTTCAATTACGGTCCATTGGTCTTCGTCTCCGTATGATGAGATATCGTCGTTTATTTTGCATATTCCGATTCGAACTATGTGCAAATCTCTTGCATTAGGAATACATTTGACTTTATTTTGGCTATATGTTAAGTGATGCCAAAAAATACTTCTAATGAATAGCCATGCGCTGAATTTTACCTTCTGAAAAGTACAAGCTGCTATTCCCTTGATTCCCGGTTGACCATACACGTTTGGAAATAGACGGTAGCCTAAATCATTATTTGACTTGTCATCCTCTACCTCAACAATGTGGGTATCGGCCACGGGATCCCTAACTATGCCGTTACCGGTAGAGAGTCATTTCTACATGATTAGCCTACTGTAATCTAGAAAAATATTTCTAATTGTTACATACTCCTGATAGAACTGAATACTGCACCCATACCATCGTCTATTTATTAATAATAGTATATTCACTATAACTAATATGACTATAGCTATGATTTCTAAATATTAAATTTCTAGTTGGTTTGTTTATCGTCATTTATACTTGTAGAAATCCCACTACCCAATTCTTCATCAAAGGCAATTTCAGATAACAGCTTTCTTTCTCTTGGCATAATTGCCTTTTGTATTAATCTTTCAGGCAATACATGATGTGTGTCCTGATAACCTATTGCTATCATAATACCCACTTCAAAGTCTTCAGGTATATCGAAAGCTTCCCTAGCTTTCTGTACATCAAAGCCACCCATTTCGTGCATGATTAACCCTTGATTGAATGCTTCAAGAAACATATTCTCGTTTGCTGCTCCTAGATCATGAAAATGAAGCCTATTATAATTTGAGTTATCTGAATAGGTTTTTTTGGTTATTGCACAAATCAAGATTGGTGCCCTCTTGGCATAATCATTTATATCTTTTAGAACCGATTGTGCTTTCTTTAGCTTTTCAACATTATCACTTGTAAAAATAATATAGCGCCATGGCTGCTCATTTCGAGAAGATGGAGCCCATCTAGCTGCTTCCAAAATTGATAATAACTTTGATCTTTCTACACGCCGTGAAGAAAACGCTCTTGCACTCCACCTTCTTGCTATGAGCCCGCTGATAGGATAGTCTGTTTTCGCAGGTTTAGTTATCAATGTTGTAGTTGAATCCTCATTCAATTCGCTCAAAAGAACTCTTCATCTACATCTCTAATAATGTTATTTAATTAGATAAGGATTGAGGGCTTTTAAAACAGTGTGTTGAATATTATCGATGTTAGATTTTTTACAAGTATGATTCAATAGGATTAGACTAAAATCATTCATCACGGATTTGTCGAAGATGAATTACGACGATGTAAAGATCTTGCCACCCAATTTCAAAAACCATATGAACTCTGGAACTCTGGAACTCTGGCTCATCATTCTTATAGATTTGAATACAATATAGGTATCTGAATATGGATTCATTAACCCCGACAACATCATCACAAACAATTGATAACGAAAAGCTTCAACAGTTTATGGACAAGATACTATCTGATTTTGGAGGATCCGCTAGCGCCGTTTTGGTATACATTGGAGATAAGCTTGGATTGTACAAAGCTATGTCTGATTTTGGAAAACCAATAACATCAGTGGAACTTGCAAGTCTTACAGCAACCTCCGAACGCTATATAAGAGAATGGCTTGCAAATCAAGCCGCAGGTGGATACTTGACTTATGATCCGATTTCTCAAAAGTATACTCTTCCTATCGAACATGCTGAAGTATTGGCAAATGAAAAAAGTTCAGTATATGCCGTTGGAGGCTTTCAGGTACTCATGTCTTTTTATCGAGACGCGCCAAAATTTTTGGAGATATTCAAGACAGGTAAGGGTATTGCTTGGGGAGAGCATGACAAAGACCTGTTTGAGGGGACAGGAAAATTTGCCACACTGATATATACTGCTAACCTAGTCAGCTCATGGATTCCATCTCTTGATAATGGTAAAGTTGAACAGAGACTCAAACAACAAAGAGGTCTAACAGTTGCTGATATTGGGTGTGGTTATGGGACTTCTACAATATTAATGTCTAAAGCCTATCCTAATTGCAAGTTTTATGGATTTGATAACCATGCTCCATCTATAGAGTATGCAAGAAACAAGGCAAAAGAGGAAGGCTTAGGAGAAGAGAGAATACAATTTGAAGTTGCATCTTCTACTAATTTTCCATTGTCCTCACAAGAAGCAGAAGGATACGGCTTGATAACCTTCTTTGATTGTTTACATGACATGGAAAACCCACAAGGAGCAGCCGCTCACGCGTTCAGAATGCTCAAAAAACCTGATGGAATAGTAATGGTAGTAGAGCCATTTGCAAATGATAAGTTGGAGGATAATCTGAATCCATTAGGTCGTATGATGTACGCCGCTTCATCTATGATTTGTATCCCAACATCATTAAATCAGAATGGTCCTGCACTGGGATCACAAGCAGGAGAGGCAAGATTATCAAAAGTAGTCACTGCTGGTGGATTTAAGTATTTTAAACGCGCTACTGAAACAGACTTTAATATAGTATATGAAGCTAAAGCTTAGGTCAGTGACAAGATTGCCGATTGGTATATGCGAAAGTGTGTAGATAAGCGAAGAGCAATAATTCTTACTAGGCTTGCCTCAAGTCCCTATAATCCTCGCATCTCCTCTGTATAAATTGATAGACATTCAACACTTGCCTAAAAGGGACTTATGATATCGTTATGAGAAGCTTTGCTTTATCCAAAATCCCATCATATGCATTATTCTAGGTAAATTACTTATCCGAAAAGTCTCAATAAAGACTTGAGTGTATTCAAAAAACACAAATCGAGTCTTATTACAGTCATTTCCACTCCCTAGAAAATAGGGTCCTGTATCTAACACATCCTGTAGTAACTGATTAATTAATAACTAATAGAAATGGGAAGAGAAGCGATTCAAATAAGGAAAAAACCAGGAATTGATTAGCTTTAAGGTCGATGAACCCGTTATGATTTAGTACCTGTGCTTATAGGTACAAAATTTATTGACGAGGAGGAAAAGGTTAAAAGCAATTTAGTATAAAGAAATGTAGTATTAAAGACTTTGAGTTTAAGAGTCGAACATTTGTCGCGGAAGGTTAGGCCAATATTAAAGGATATAGCTAAAGCAATAATGTCTGGTCTACCAATACCAACTGATTAGCAGACACGCAGGAAGAACAAAAAGTGTAGAGTCCCAGTTAGGCCAATTAGTTTAGAGACACATAACGAATCTCCGAATGATAAATTAAATTACAAACTGCATATGGCAAGACAATTATGTGGAATAATGCAGTTTTTCTACTGTATAGTGTTGTATATTGTCAATAACTTGCATTCACCATCGCTGAATGCATGAAACGCATGCTTGGATACAAGTATGGAAAGTGAAGTTTCGATGTTAAATGCGCTGATATTGATTGATTTCTGTATTGTTTATATACCCATTTTAACTAATTACCGTTTCTCATTCCCCACAATCGTTCTTCGTCAGTAATTATGCTGATTATAAAGTGCATTGTTTATAGTCCTGTTAGGTTGTCTCCTACTAAGCTAATATTGTGTTTTTCTGGGACGATTTCCCTCTGTTCCTTTTCGATTTGTTTGTAAATAATTTTCATAATTTCGTGTGAAGTTAGCATTTAGTCCAATTATCGGGGATTGTGTAGTAGCGTTGTTGTGGTTTGTTTGCAGCGTCGTAGTTTTATTCTGAGCAGAGACAATAATTTTTGCCGCCACTGACATGACCATGCAAGCAACTTCAAATTTAACAATTGTCGTTATGAAGATTACGGGTTCACTCAGATCGAATTAGGAGATGTTTTTTACCATTTATCAATTTGATATAAAACTACAGATTAGACTCTTAACCTTTGTAATTTATTTCAGGTTATCCAGGCTATTCCCTTTTTTAGTGGAGATACTGCCATTGCCAGATATGTGTGAAGGGAAAAGGGGTTCTATTATTGTATTATCGAACCAGCCACCATGGCTAGAACAATTTTCATTTTATTAAACTGCTGAATCTCTTGACCGTCTACAGAAGTAAGCGTAAAACTAAGGCGTCATGGATAGTGCTCAGTTCAGGTCTTCTATTGTGAATTGGTTATCAGCAGTTTTCTATTCCACTATTCTGGTGTTCTTGTAATTTATTATTATAGTTTTAGAGATATATCAATATGAATTTATCAAAACTTGGTCATATCTTAAAACAACGACTATGTGAAATCCAGCCTCAAGTGGGATTTGCTAGACTCGGGTATCGTCGTAACGAATAATCCTGTTTCGAACGAGCTGTGCAGCAATCTCCTCACATTTGTCTGTATTATGTGTAAAATAACAAGGTTAAGTCTGGATAAAATACTACTTACCACTTTGTAAAATGCAATTCTCACCGTCGTGGCTGGGTTTCCTAGATCACTGCAATGGCTGCCTAGACCGAATCGTGCTCGCTACGGTGCCTGCGATCTCATATTTAAAGCCCACTTTTTATTTCCTGTTGCCAAATCTCCTATTAATTCTTCATATGTACTTTTTCCGTAACAACTGCCGTCGTATGGATAAACCATAATTAAGGTAGTAAATACCATATTTTCTTATGTCGCTTGTGTAAACTGCCGTAGGAATGTGAAAATTGCTGTTAATGCTGTTGTGACTGACTCCAGCACTACACTCTTTCCGAGTCAGTGCCGGAACAGCCAGACAAATTCGCACAACAACGGAGTTAGATTATAATGAAAATGTACACTAATCTGTTCTATAAAGATTTCTATCTGCAATAGTTCTGGTATCCAAATTTTATACTACAATATAGTGAAAATGAGCAAAGCTATAATGAGTTACCGCATAATGAGTATTATGGAAACTAATAGAAGATTAATGCAATCGAAAGACGGTAAGGGAGTGTCGGCACAATAATGACGTTGGATGATGATAAGATACAGGCAACCTATGAGACATCTGCCAATGATGCTGATCTTCATTGTCGATAATAGAAGCAATTTTTGATCCTGATGTACACGATCCGAGAAAAATTTGGGAAAATAATTGACTGTGATACACTAAAAGATATATTATTGATGTCTTGGTGAAGCCACATAAAGAAATGGCAAAAATATTGAATATGAGATTGGTTTTTCCCGAAATCGTATAAGCGAATTCAAATCCAGACAGAATCAAATTGATTGATCTAGTTACAGAGATATTGTTCCTCATTTAATACATATGATACATTAATGTATGCATGATTTGGAACTTTATCTCGAGTCAATAAATGGTTAATAAAGCAAAAATAAATCTCATGATGACTTTCAAATTTGAAAGCAGATGATAAGATGATAAGATACCGCACCAAGTTTAGGATATAGTGTGTTCATATGAGGATCAAAAGAACAGATAACGGGAAGCAGAAACAAGTTTGTGGCTTAAAAGAATACTCTATGCTGATGGAGATATTTATCTAGATAATTGCTAGAATAGTACTTGATCCAATTTCATTTTATGTATAATATGATACTTTTAACAAGATTTTATTACCATCCAACTTTCCTCGTCTGATTGGAACCGTCTAATATTTAGCAATTGCATGCAGTTAAATAATATATAGATTATAGGTAGATATTGAGTATAATTGCTAAAAGCAATGAAGTGAATCCTAAGCCTTCAAGTTTTTTAGGGCCGTCACTCGATTCAACACTACACGAACTTGAGGTATGTGCTGTCCCAGATATCTACCATCTGGATATTGCAGAAGGATTGAAGGAGTTGTTGATAGCTCATGGCATGACTCTTGAGATATTGTCAGCGATGTCGTCAAATGAATTGGTCGAAATATATGGTTTTGATCAATACGTAGCAGGCATTATACTAAATTCCGTAAAGACTCTAAAATCCTTGAGTAGGGAGCAGCAGCTATCTATGGTATAATAATAATTCCATTAGAACATTTATTTCTATAGGTTATCAGATTAGATTAGACCTTATCTGTTATTTTATACACCAATACTTTTCAAATATGTTTTCAGCATGGAATAATACTTATGTAGAACCTATAAGAGATATATTTTATAGTACTCCTTCACAAAAGATTTGTGAGTTAGGAAAATATTCTCTATTTCATTATGATAAACCATCTTTACTTGACTTTAAAATGAAGGATGGCCAGATACACCGCCTTGAAAAAGAAGAGAAAAATATACCTTCTCCTGTCCTAGTAATCTACGCATTCATAAACAGACATTATATCTTAGATCTTCTACCTGAAATAAGCATAGTACGGAATTTACTATATCGATGACTGGATATCTTTGACACAGATTGGGGAACTCCACCAGTTTATGACAGAACTTTAACCGTGGGCCACTTTGTGAATAAATATATAGACAGTTCTGTCGATATCATAAGAAGAATTACAAAATCTGATAAGGTGTGTCTGCTTGGTTACTGTTGGGGAGGCGTACCTGACACGCTGCTGAATTCAGCTTTCAATCTCAGATGACCAAATAGAATATGGTCGTAAGTATTTTCACTTTTTTGAACAACCTCGTTCCATAGAGTCAATAGCTGAATTCTTTGCAACAGAAACATAGCTATATGATAGTCCTCCAGTAATAGGTGAGACTCATAGGGAATTCGTAGAGTATTGCTATAAACAAAATTTACTTAAGAATAAAATGAGTATAGAAGCTCATGAAAATAATGCCGATGGAGAAGTAGTTGTTAACCCAAAGAATATCAATATGCCATTTCTCAACATAATAGCAAAACATGATGATTTGGTGGAACCAGATTCTAGCAAGGCTCTTAACGATATATTGACAGATTCTCGTGATAAAGATCTATTCGAATCTAAATCCGGACACGTAGGTCTGATGATTGGAAAAAAAGTACACCAGAAACTATGGCCAAAGGTGCAGACTGGATCAAGAATCACTCATAAACATTGGCATGTAAGTGTAGATAGTTATTTTATTTAATTATGGTTACTATTGTACTTGGTATACGTAGTCCAACATCTTACTCAAATCAAATTAAGCCGAATCCGAATTCGTAGAGGCAACATCATGCTCATATCGAATATGAGTGCGATATTAGCAAACTAACTTGAAAGTACTAGTGAAGTGCTAGGCAGAGAGTATGTCTGAAATTAGATTCTATTTAACTATGTTCGTATATAGACAATTGATCATAAATAGAATATTACTAATATCTCAGATATTTTCAGTTCTTCCTTGGAAGTAAGGCAGAATTTTTTTCCCAAATTCTTGAATAAATTTCATCTCATCTGGACTAGTACTATGCACATACACTCTAGTGAAACCAACATTGAAGTATTCTTCTATCGACTTGAAACAATCTTCAATCGACGTAGTTATTTCTATAGATTCCTTTAACATTTTATTAGATACTTGCATGTTTGCGTGTTGTTCTAGTTTTCTAGGGTCACTTATATTCGCATTAAACGCATTATCCAATAATGTGGCGCTCCAAAATTTTGCAGTATCAAGAGCCTTTTCATAATCCTCTGAATAAGATATTTTGTATTCAGCAATCTTCTCCTTAGGCTTCCTATTCTTATCCTTCACGTCTGGATCATCTTTTATTGATCTTTCAAAAACATCGATAATATTCCGTGACTTCTTTGCTTTCAAAAATGTGATCAAACCATCAGAGTAGCTGGCGGCTGCTTTTGCAGATTTGGGTCCTGCCGCAGCAATAAAGATCGGTATATGACTCACTGGTGGAGAGTACAGTTTTGCATCACGAATCAAAAAATAGTCGCCTTTAAAATATACAAAGCCTTCTGTTTTATTTGGTTCTTTATGGTTATTTATTTCAGGATGCCATAGTTTATCAATAATCTGTGCCGCTTCAATCACTATGCCTAATCTAACCTTCTGACTTGGCCAATCAAATCCTAGAGGTACCTCATTCATAGACTCGCCAGTACCGAGTCCCAATCCTATTCTACCAGGATATAAAATATCAAGCGAAGCAAAGGCCTGAGCTATTATCGCGGGATGATATCTGTACACTGGAGCAGTAACACCCGTAACAAACTGCATGCTTTTTGTCTTTTCTGCGGCTGCAGCAATCCATACCCAGACAAAGTTACCATATGCACCATCGTGCCACCAGGGATGAAAATGATCACTTGTCATGGTTGTTTTGAAGCCATACCTTTCAGCTTCGGTTACAAACCTTAACAAATCATGCATGGAATATTGTTCGTGGGCGGCCCAATATCCTAGTGATTTATCATTAGGATCTTGTATTGGCGTTCTGGGATCTCTGGGCAATAATTATCTGACACTTTTATAATGTCAGGGTTCAAAAGTGTTGTTACGAAATTATATAATCCTATAGATTCTTGTTGTATGTAAGGAAAACTGTGTCTACTAGTTTTTGGAATTTCAAACTTCATTCTCTGACTATTACTGGACTTCTATCTTAGCTGTTCCTTTTGTTCTGTAGTCAGTCCTTTCTGCCTTGTGAGTATGTATACCGTTATCCCAATGTATATGAATTGAAATATCTCGGTAGCTATCCCGAGAGCATTAACTGATAATGCTCGTCCACCTGTAATTGGAGTTGGAGCTCTGGTGACACAGTACATTGCTATGAGTATTATAGTTCCACATATTCCAGTATAATACCATATTTTTCCCCATCGCCTAGCCATAGGCCATGCCCAGAATATTTGTAATATTCCAGATATTATGAAAAATATAGTTGAGAGTGATGCTCCTCTACTAATACCATTTGCAGCTAATACTAGATGTAGTATTCCTGCAATTGCAGTTGCCGCGGCTGCTGCATAATATGGTAAGCTTAGAGGGAAATGCACTTTTTTATAGATTTAGAATCGTCATCAAACTATAAAAGGAGAACGAAAGTCATCGTCGTTATTAATAACATAACGTTGCTCTCTCTGATAAAGTTATTCAGTCCACCATGGATCATTCTATACTTTCAATCTAAAGGTCCAAGTGGTTAAGTTATTATTCTCTAGTATTTGATTTTTATCAAACGGCTGACCAACGCTATATTGGTAGAGTTATGCTGAATTATAAGAAATTAAACGACTATCAGACATAGTGACTCTCCCATTACGAGCTTGAAATTTCATTAATAATAAAATCACTTCAGAAAGCTATATACTAGCGATAATTTCTGTATTTAATAAATTGTTAAGAAATATGTCACAAATATAATAAAATTAGTATATTATTTAACTATATGAGATAAATAGTATATAGGTCACAATAATCAATGAATGATTTCTATATGACACTAGATGATTCATTATACGTTGAGCCTATCTTAAATAAAAGAGCAGTAAAGCATTATAGTAACTCTGCCTTACTGAGTGCAATTCATATTTTGATTTGTCTGACAAAAGGTAAGAGTCCTGAAGAGATAGCCAAAGATTTTGATGGCAATATCGAATTGGTTTGTGTTTGGATAGATTACATGGTAGGTATTAACTGGGTTTATAGAAATGCAAATGACGGAACATGGGTAGCTTCAGACAACGGAAAAGAGTGGATTGAAAAATATTATAAAATGTTATATAATTAGCCTTGTCTGATTTTTTAATGCAAAAAATATATGCTGATGCGTAAAATCATATTAATCTTTTCCGGTTACTTTTTATATCATTAAAAGGCAGTTTCTTGTATGCCAAAAGGAGGTAATTTGTAATTAACCATGAGCTTGAGATTATCCAAAGTCCGTAATCGCTCTTCATCATTACCATTATTCACTTTATGTGACAAATGTTACTGGTGTGCAACATACCTTGATAACACTAGGAGACCAATAGATAATAATTGTCCACAATGTAATAATGCAATTGAACTGTCCATCTTTCCTATTATGTCTAACGAATCTTTTACTTTTGATTATAATGAAAGAGGTGGAGTAGAATTACAATTCGGATCCAGATAATGTAACGCGGATTCATGAAGAATAGACTAATTTCTAAAGAACCAGTTAACAAGAGCATAGGAATATTAACCCAGGAGCAGCAGTAGCAAACAATCATTATGTCGGATTTGGTCCTGGAAATGATAACATATTCAGGAAAATGTTGAATTTGGCAGAAGCAACGTAGATGTATGATATTCAAGTATGCACGTCAAGCTGTCTAATAACACAAAATGATTTAGTCTCAGATTCTATCAGATTTTTGAAAACAATGCTGATGGTAGAGGGGCAACATTTTCATTTAGCCTTCCAATTTCTGAAAATTGAATTTGTTATTTGCTCCTCCTATCTTTGGTTAGAAAACGAAGTAATTACTAATTTAATACTTAATTTAATATACATATTCTATTAATTGACGTGATGTTATCGATGTTCATTGATGTGGAAGAAAAGCAGTTAGTTTTCGGTAACCGACGTCCTACCTTTTCCATCTGATCTAGACCTAATCGTGATCGCTGCGAATATATGAAACTAAGAACGCCATAACTTTCTTGTCCACTTTGCTCTGCTCTTCTCTACCTCATTCTGATCTACAGGTTATTTGTTCAAGAAACCATTGCATGAAGGACAGTTTCTAATGCTATAATCTAATTCTTCGGTGTCGATTGTCGCGAAGCAATGTCTACACTCGAATATCATTTTTATGCTACTACTTTCTTTATACAATTATGATATAAAAGTTGCACGCAAATGTTTCACTAGGCTCTAAATTCACTATTTATATTCCCTTTTTAGCTCGTCCAATTTTCTATTTTAGGTTAACTAACTAAATTCGATCTCTCTTATATCTCACATAACTGACAGCGCTCTACTCAATATTATCCATAGGGATATATTCTCTCTGTATCAATTATCCCTTTTTTCAATGCGGACACTATTATCATTCTTTTCTAATGGTTATTACAAACTTAATTGCATTAAATTCCTACTAGATCATCATTTTTCTCGGTAGGTCTAATATTCACTGAACGGATAATAATACTCGCTATGTATTTATCGATACCCAGTATTTCCGCCAGGTCGTTTGATGACATGCTTTCCAATAGTTCCAATTTAAAAGTATATGTAAGAAGTAATTCCTTCAAGCCCTCTGCTATATCAAGCTGATCGATGGCATCTATATAGCTCATAAGTTGTGGTTGTCGTTGTCGCATTAAATTGAGTAATGAATTAAAAGACTTAGATTGAACGATCACTCGTCAGTCTTAACTGCGATACTCATATTTGCTTATAGCCTTCATATTATTTAATATCATCTTTGAATAAAATAATAAAAAATAGATATTATTTGATATATTGATTCGTTAAAATACGTATTTTGGATTCTATTAGTTACTTTAAGTGATTTATATGATTGAAATGCTTAAGTTACCTACTCACGTGATCGTGATTAAATCAGCCAATCTATATCTTTGGAGGGAATTGGCCAGTCTACAACTAGGCTATACGCGACCGAGTCCACGACCGCATCATTGAACGCTCTGTCAGTTCCGATTCTTCCGTTAACCCAGTCCAGCTATGGCATCATATATCAATCAAACTTATAATTTTCTCAAGTATATTATCTAAATCGATTATATGTGGAATTTAATACATTAGTCTACGACTATGGATGTCTGTCGCAGCAGCCTGGCACTTCACCGCCTGTAGGATACTTCGGGATACAAGTCTTGCATCTATAAGCAGGTAAAATTATCTTTAGTGAAAGCAAGGTAGTAAAAACTTTATAGGCGAGAATGAGATGCCCAGAAGAATTCTTATAGTGATGATGAATTGGGATGTGTACCAGTTAATCGTCCCATATCACCTCTTATCTTAGAACTTTGTTTGGAAAACTAATTTCTAGTTTCATAGAGTGACTGGTAAGTTCAGTCTCAATTTAGGTACGAATATTGTCATTCCTGTTACTATTACTATTAATAATCATTGCGGAACGCCCATGGCAATCAACTAAATGCATTTTTTGACGAGTAGATGTAAAGTATGATTCATAATCCTTTTGATGGTACAGACAGAATTGCTTTATTTCCACATCTTTATAGTTAGATGGAATTGATCTTTCATATTCAAGAATTCTACTGACAACACCACCGCTAAAGTCGTTATTATTACACTTGTAAGGCAAAGAATAGAAGTGAAAAAATGAGCCCATATCAGAGAATATAGTAATACCATTTTTGTTTTTTATAGCACTATTAAGCAATATCTTAATGAGAAATAAAAAGTTCAGCTTATTGTCATTACCTGTTCCGCCTTTGTGACCAGAATCAGAATATGACTTTAGCGAATCCACAACTACTAGAGAACCGTCACTTATGTAATTTTTCTAAATGCAAGGCGTTATATTGTTTATTATCTCCGTTTAGTAGCATTTGTCTCATCTTTGATGTAGAGTAATAATGTGTCAAAACTAAAACGATCTTGTCTCTCTCGAGCAGAGATTTTATATAAATTGGATATATCATTTTTGGAATTCCCATATCAGAATAACTATAAGGTTATGAGATCCAGGCGTAGTATTTACGAAAGCCTCTAGAACATGACCTATATCTAATGTCGTATTGTTATTCTCATAGGATTTAACAGAATCAATATATTTTACATCACCCAAATTGATATTACTATATATTATTTCCATGAATAGCTCAGTTATATACTGCTGGACATCATATAATACGCTTGTATTTTTATTGATTTGAGGTAATATATCAAATAATTCTAATGTGTTTATAAAGTATGCGGTAAATACTCACAATGTTCCTTTTTTTGAGATTTAGTCCCATTGATTTCTATTCACTTGTTATCAAAGCTTGGAAAATGGTAAGTATTGGTCCTCTTCTTTCGGACTCTGCTTGTGCGGATTGATCTCCCTCTGTTTTGTATCGATTCTTCATTGAATTACTATCTTTATCTCATCTCCTATTAATTCTGACAATTCGGTTACTTTAGTTTCAGATTTACTAT
>DATBGR010000185.1:0-7210 GCA_036557905.1 Nitrososphaeraceae archaeon
CAGTATTTGTATTTCTTGCAATGTTCTTTTTGCCGATTCTATTTCCAAACCTCTCCCAAAGAAACGAATGGGAAAATATTCCTCCTACAATTGCTACTTCTGAGACTATCAAAGGCCATTTTATAAATCCATCTAGATTTGAAGTAACTGCAACAGCCTGGACAGATTGCCGCGGATTATTCTGTATTGAACTTGTAGAAGACGAGCCTCGAGCAGTAGTGGTACTTCCTGGACCCACATTCCCTATACCAAATACATAAGAACCGCGTGCGATATGCCCGTCATCGGCTGACTGCGTCATCCAAGATACAGTGTATACGCCATCTATCAATTTTTTGGGGTTTAATCCTGTTTGAGCTTCGCGATCGTGATCCCCAATTATGACGAACTTGCCATCATCTATTCTTTCATTCTTTGAATTTAAGACTTGTATAGTACTAACATTCGGATCTGGTCTTTCTGAAAAATCAATTGTTACTTTAGAGGGTAGTGGCGCTCCTTTTTCTACTATCGAATTAGAAGCAGGTATCTCAGTAACTGGGAGAGAATGTGCATAGGCATAACTCACAGTACTAATAAAAGTACATAACAAAAGAGTAACTACGATTAATGAAACTGATAATGTAATTAATGATGATGATTGACTTTTCTTACTTTTATGTACAACATAATTTTGGTATTCTTTACTCCTATATATAAAAGAAAAAGGGATTGGAGATGATTCCATACTATACATTAATCCTGTCAGATTTTGACCACATTAGATAGTAATTATTGTTATGGAATCGTTGCATCGGCCTTTGGCAAAGGACATCCGAAACCGCCCGCAACACCATCCCTTTCTACTCCTTTAGATAGAGTCACTTTATTGTTATTACCAGGGGTATCATCTCCAGCGCCAGGAACACAAGTATAGCTCAGATGAATAGGTGTATTATTGATTGTACCTGTCAATGTATATGTATAGGTTGTTTGTGCACCTGGGAAGAATGTAGCAGTGTAATGAGCTGGATTGTCGTCATCTGGGTCAAAATCAAGTGTTTTATTCTTTGGACCTGCAGAAACCTCGACCTTTACAGTCTTATCTAATCCGGTAATAGGCTTTGTTCCATTAGCCCCATCATTCAATGGATCCTTAGGATCGGGGGTATATGCAAAAAAGTCGACTCCAGATTTATCTCCCACATATACAGGTTCATTAGTTGAACCAACCACAAGTAACGTAGGTTTTCCTCCTATGTTAAGGAGTTGTCTTTGATGTGCAAAAGTATTTGCACTCATTGAAAAAATGAGTGTCGCACCAAGAAAAGATATTGCCAGAAACAATGCATATTTCTTACTTTGGATAAGAATATCCATGTTTAACATAGAAAAAGTTTAGAATTTAAATTTTGTATGGCATTCGACGAATGTACCACAGCTATCATGCTAGCTCATTTTTGAGTTTAAAAGTATTAAACATAAAATAAAAATAAATACAAAACTCGACTGCAATTAGGCAATTATTACAATGTCGTATTAAATTTGAATTCCGAAACTTCTGGCTTGATTGGGTTGAAAAGTATACCATATATTGGAATCTTGATAATATAATTTCCATTTGATATATTTTGATTTTTAAGGATAGGAACCTCGGCTTGCCCATCGAATGTGTGTAATTGAGGTTGACTAGTTTCATTAGAGAGCTGAAATACTGTTTTACCGTCTTTTAAGATCAGAAAATCATAGTCGACGTGTTGTTGTATTGTATTTGTGTGTGGCTTGAAGAAGAATACCTTAAAAAGTCCTTTCAACTCAGGGTTAAAATGAATGCTTAACTTTTCGACTGATACATCTAAACTTGTACCGTTTGTCGTATTTCTGCCTATAAATGTATCTGCATTAACGCTTTGAATTATGAATGTATAGGATATCAAGCATGTTAGACTTGTAGCAAGTAGTATTATTGAGTGTGAAAAGGATAGATGCATGCCCCTTTTGACAATTTTTGCCAAACGTTATTATATTTTTCGAATAACCTATCACAAAAAATAGATCGAAATATAGCTTGTTTTCATCCTCTGAAACATACCTCATATTAGTAGTAAAAATGTATGACAAATAAACATTAATTGCAAACCATATGTTCTAACAATAGAAAATAATGGGCGTGTTATCAAATGAAATAATTCCATCAGATGACCGTGATGATCTAATTATGGGTAGTAAGATTACTGATCTTGAAATGTAATGAAGGGAGGTAAATTATTGTAGAGATAGGACATCATCATAAAAAGGTGAAATAAAGGTTCAAATAGTGTAAGACAAATGACTCCAGATTACGAGTATTACCCTATCCCTTCTGTGTACTAGTCTTACATTTAATCAATGTGTATAAGGACTATAGCGGTAGATAGATTAAGGCTATTAACAGAATATTAATTAATAGTAGGATTCAATTGGGATTGTAATGATTACATATCGCATATTGCATATGTTAATTATGATTTTCGGGTTTTAATAATAACTCCGGCTAACGCTGTTATACCTACAAGGACAATCGCAATACCTGCGTACAATCCTGAGCTAAAAGTGGCATTTAAGGATGGGGGTTGAATAATTATCTGAAATGATGCTAGGGCCAGTGCAGAGATATTTGATCTGACATTCGCGATAACTTGATACGTACCAAAATCTGGGAATAAATACTTTAACGAAAAATAGCCATTAGGAGCAGTTATGTTGTTAAATCTAAATGTTCTTTCTTGTCCACTACTATTAGCTGTTATAATAACATGGGCAAGAAGATTCTTCAGGTTCTTGCTTGTCTTCAAATCTTGAACAATAAATCTTAATTCTGTGGGTGAGTCGACTATAGGCTTCGATGGAGAATATCCAAATATTATCTTAACACCATTGTTTTTATCAGTCCATTGTTGTGATGCATTATTTGAAAATTGAGTATTCTGTACACCATTATTCTGAGCATATGCTATATTTTTGTACTGATTTCGAGTGATTTGATCTAATTGTATTGGCTGCATGAAAAGAACAGTTAATGCAATGATAACAATAATCCAAACATTGCTTGAGCCTAAATTGAAAGTCAATAATAGTACTCACTCAAGATACTCGAGTAATATATTTTTATTAATTTATACTTGAAATCCTGCAAAACCACAATCCTGTTTTAAAGAGATTTATAATCCTCAAAGGTATATTTGCTTCCAGTAAGTTAACACTTGCTATAATTTAGTACCATGTAATAAGAATAAGAGGATTAATATATCTAGTCCTTATCCTAGGAATAAGTTATGTCTATGAAGGAATTAATCCAAGCACAGATAGAAGAGGGGATAAACCCCCCAGCATGAATATTGAGTCCTGGCCCGTATTGATGAATCGCCTATCCTATCCAGGCATAGATGTAATACTGATCACTGTCCGTGGTATTATTATTATTTATGGTACATGTTACGAATGTACCAGCTTATGGTATTGGTTTAACATATGGACACATTTATATCAAAGCTAGTCTAATTTTTGATAAGAATGACTCTATATTTCACTTATGGAAAATACAAATATAATTTGAAATGACACATTAAACTAATCTATTCACTCCTACAACAGGTAGAACTCAATATTGATAATGGGGAAGAAATCCCTCCCTGATATTACAATAGTTTGATCAGTATATTAACAATTATTTGATTATATCAGATAATATCTAAATTAGTAGGTACTCTTTAGTATTAATCACTTAAAACATATCAAAAATTCTTGTTTACAACACAAAAAGAATTCAGAATTGTACTACAAATCTAGCTGCATTTTGTGTTCATCACTAATTCGACTTTAATCCAACAGGGGAGATGCCTTTCCCCTGATATGTACAAACTTCCGTATTACTTGATTTGACTCGAAGGTCTGTTCCGAGTTGGCATCTGGGTGTAACTTATTACTAAATATGAGATTATTATTGTTTATGGTACATACTACGAATAAACCAATAGTCAAATGGCTCTGTAAAGTTAAGGAAAAATCTGTGTTTTATCACTCGATATGGTTATGTTGTGTAAAATAACAAAAATAACAGAACCCAAGATTTAGCATATTCTCTGTATCTTTATTTTTTAGGTCTTTCACTGAGAAATACTTCCAAAGCCGTGTCTAGGTTTCCAAAAAGAAGTCATACTGCCATCATCAGAGACTGGATTCAAAAATACAAACCAGAGATGTTAAGTTCCAGAAAGATACGTATTACTGAATTTATAATTGATGAAACTAACTTTCATATATTCATACACGATTTGCAAATATTCAAGAGACTAGTTCTGTTCTTGTTCATAGCATTTGGATAGATCTATTGAAGCCATATGAGTTTTATTTGTAATGTTAACCTAACTTCTTCCAAGTAGCATATAGATCAATTATTAGATAGATTGGATGGTATGAGAGAGGTAATGAAAACTACTTGTTAAGAGTGAACAATTTAATAATGCCACAGTTGACGCTTGTTTAGTAGCTAGCGTCGTAGATGAAACACTGGAGTACTATTGTGGTGGTAGATTTGAACGAATTTCTTATAAGAGTAAGTCATAATTGGAGCATTCGTAGTATGTACTATAATATTTATAAACAGATTTTTGACTGATGATATTCGTGAGTCATATCAGCAAGTTAATGCCCATTGGATTGACAAAATTATATCTGAAATTCATTACTTTATTTACACTGTTTTTAATCATTATTGTTATAACATCCATTCTTCCTGTTTATGCACACACATTCTCTCAAAATGAGAATTCCTTATTTCTGACCAGAATGGATCAAGTTCATTCTCAGTTACAATTAGTTCAAAGTCTTCTTTCCACTAATACCACTTCAGGAGATAATAATGTGAACAATACTAAACTGGCTCAGACTCATGCAATGCAGGCATTATCATTTTTAAAAGAGAAAGATCCCGTAAACAATATTTCATGGACTCAAGAAATTGCTGAAAGAAATCCGAGAGTTGCAACTGATCTTATTAGAGAATTAAACAACCTCAACGCCTTGGTAAATCAGAGATCTATTTCAGAGCCTGGCTTCAAAGGTACGCTAGCCAACCAAAGCTCTTCTATTCAAGACAGTATATTTAATTTAGGTGGATTAGTAGACGAAGCCATATCGGCCAGAGTAGCAAAAGATATTGTGAACAATTCTACCAATCAGGCTCTTGTGCTTGCTAATCTGGGGAATGAAGTATTTTATAGTTATGGTCAGGCTCTTGGATACCAGTATGTGAAATTAGCTAATATGATTGCAACCATGAATATGTCAGCAATGGGTGGTAGTAACCGTATGAATATGCAGGGAATGAACATGAATAACATGAATATGCAAAATATGAATAATAATATGAATGCAAAAGGTAGTAAGATGCCACCCATGGGCAATACAGCGAACATACAAAATGAATCACAATATCAAAATGCGCAGGCATACATTAAACAAGCTCAAGAAATTGTCTCAAAGTATTTGACATCACCAAGTTTGACAAATAAAAATATAACAACTACAGACAGACAAGCACAGCTTAACAAGATTCTCTCCCAGCTAAAAACTACTATTGACAATAAAGGACCATTCAATAGTATAATGAATCTTGTACACATGCAATTGCATCCAAGATTAATATCGGATTATGGGTTAAAATTGAATGCTCCCTCTTCATCAAAGTAAGTATATAAATCATAATTAACAATGTTAAGCAATATGAAGATTTGTTTATACCTGTCTATCAATCGACTTTAGATCGATACTGCTTAAAATCAGGAATTCTGACCAAACTATAATAGAAAGAATAAAGATAGAGTATAGCATATGGAGATCTTCTATAGTGGTACACGTTGCAGTTTCTAGATTAAGAATTCTAGACGCATCTTTTTCTAAGATATTTACAATAATAATTGTTGTATTCTTCATTGCAAATATTTTTGCATTACTTCTTCAGAAAAATTATGATTCCTATTTCGAGATCACTCCTTCTTTTCAAAATTATTATCATAATGTATTTGCATTGGCAGCCATAAGTAATGTACATTTTGTCCATTATATCGATAAAGCCTTAGGAATAGAAATTCTAATACCACAACAATGGATCGGTAACCATAACAAAGATAATGACACTTTATTATCATCAGATCCCAATTTAGTTCAATTTTTCTCTCCACAAAATGATGCACAATTGTTTATTACAGTATATCCTTTACCAAGTTCAAATATGTCTATTGATGCTTATGACAAGCAATACAACTTGTATAGCAGTGATCCGACTATTCACAATCTGGTACTTGCTAATGCAACGTTATTAGGAATGCCGGCTCACCAAGCTGCCTTCACGTTAAACTATTCTGGAAAATCATATCAAGTTATTCATATATGGACAATTAAAAATGATCATATTTACAAACTTTCATTTAGTGCGTATAATGAGGAATTTAATAAATATTTATCATCAGTAGAGATAATACTAAATTCATTTAATGTTACGAAAAATAGGATCCCATAGTGCCTATATATTTATTCTGTCCTGTCTGTCATTTTATTGTGACAGATGTCCAAATGCTAAAGAATTTGCTTATAATTCCCACTGCCATAGCTTGAATAAAGTTAGCTATTGATACTGCCAACATATTATTCTAATATGTTGGAGACCAACAATTATTAGGATTAATCTAGTGCTATTATTGAATTACCGCATGTAAGAATTGTCACCACTACCATAAAATAATACAATGAATATATCAGTAGTAATTCGATAGTTGTATTATAACACATTTAACTAATTATAGTACAGACAGGTTAGATTGAATTATCAAAGATTATCGTCATTTGGTCCTCTCCCAATAGGGATTCTTGCGGGTATTGCATTTGTAATGCATGGAATACCTAAACTCTCAAACCTGACAGGCACAGAACATTTTTTTGCAAATATGGTGGGATTACCTTCACAAATGGCACTACCTATAGGACTGTTAGAAGTGGTAGGAGGTATCGCTTTGCTTGGAGTCTTAACAAGAGTAGCATCGATTCTTTTTATATTAGAAATGATTGGTTCTACTATTATTGCGAAATTATCTAAAGGATTTGTAGGTGGATATGAGTTGGATTTATTATTACTAGCAGTATCTGTCAGTATCTTACTAACCGGACCCGGAAGAATATCGATTGAATGGGATAT
>DATBGR010000186.1:0-2851 GCA_036557905.1 Nitrososphaeraceae archaeon
CCATGAAACTAAACGAGTTCATTAAAGTAAAATTTTGAAAGCATGACACTTTCTATATAGCCAAGCATAGCGTACATTATGACTAAAGCAGTCATTGTAGAGCATAGTAATCCGACAAACTATCATTTTGCATTTCGATTATCCTGGATTTATTGCTTTCATTCTTGAGCTTTATATTTGCTTTATCTCTGCTTCAGAAATCAGATGGGCATGCATTTGTAATAAACAGCTACCCCTCGCCATCACAATCGTTAAAAACGCCACGATTAAAAGTTAAAGTTACGTTTCCTGCACAATTAAATGCTGGCCGATTTAATGGATATTTGTAAGCAACAACTCACTAACAGCTTTTGTATATATCTCAAAAACGATTCTTTCATATGAAGAGTTAACATCTTTACGTTCATATTTTCTTGCTGTCTTTACAATTAATTCGGATAATTGTTCTGCTAAGTTATTAGTAATCTCCGGACTCTCGATTTCAAATGATCTTTCCTTTAGCATTAGCATAGAAATAAGACCCATTGCCCTTTCCAGGCTAACGGGATAAAAATAGCGAGAAATATCCTTTGGCAGTGAATTTAGGTCATACACAAACAGATATGCTACACTCGTAAAGAATATTTGCATAATTCTATGCCTTTCAATCTCTCTCTTGGCTATCGTAACTAATTTTTTGGATCTTAGTATTTTCATGTGATGATTAAGGGAGGCCCCAGATAAGCCCAGTTCATTCGCTAGCTGAGCTTGAGTCATGGGCTTCTGTCTAAGTAAATTCAAGATAGCACGCCGCATAGGGTCGATTAGAACTGAGGCGATTTTTGCATCATCTACAATATAAACTGCTTGCATCGATAAAACAAAATCTGATATAACATAACAATATAATAACCTTGTCGAGTTGTTACTTCATAGACTTGATTAATTATCATACCAATCTAATTGTTATAGGGTTATTAGTCATTTATTATGGATACTGCCCGCATGAATCTTTATATTTTGTGTTGATTTATAGAATTAAATATTATTTACGATGCTTTGGTCTTTATGCTTACTTGTATAGATAGTCAATATATGCCGCAGCATAATAAAATGAAAATTGTTCTTACCAAGGTAACTGTAGTAAAAAATAGATCTAATGGTTTCATCTAATCAGTCAGTGGAATTAGGCAGTCACTGTTCAAATATGATTTGGTCGTAGTAAGATTTGCTTATAAATAATATGCCTCCCAACGTCATTTCAACCACTGCACCAAGTACTACCAACGTATGAATGCCATACTGAAGCCAAATCGAGAATACTAACGAACAGAATCAAGTCAAGTTTATAATAGGGTGTACATCACCTCGGACTTTTAATTGTCTACCTAAAATCCACCGTTAGTGGTATTCCATGTCAGTAGCGGTTGCGATCTATGGCAAACCTTTTTCAGTCATAGTCTTTTGGTTTCCGATAAAAGTAAATAAAATTGTTTGACATACTAGATCAGTAGCAACAACAACAACGAAGAGAAGCATCCGCCCGGCAGTGTTGTTATTAAACAACCTGATACCGTAAATCAAGTAACCATATTCGCATTTAGATAAAATACCACCATGAGTAATAGTACCAATATTTCCAAATCTAACGTAATTAATTATTCTCGTCTCAGCAATTTCACAGATTAAGTTGATAGGATAATTACTAGATGGTTTGAGGTATATAGAGATAGATATTCTTACTGTATCTATACACCATTACTATTACTTTATGCTGTAATTACAGACATAGATGAATATTTAGCTTAGACATGAGTTAACCTTCGTTATCAGGAAGTACCTATTCCACCACTTCGTTATACTCATAGCAAGAATGGTGGAAGTATGTATAGAAGGTAAAGATAACAAGAACTAATAATTCCTTTAAATCTACTTTTACTTCTGTTTTAAGCATAAATTTGATCTTAGTGGATAGTTTATTATTATCATAGTCTGCAACTAATGTATAATTTTGTCAATTTAGCTAGCTTCATATTATTGGTTTTAAATAATATATCAACTAGTGACTTTATACATGACTCAAGCTAATGAGAAGGATATCAAGTCAATGTTAGTAAAAAACAGAAAAACTATTTTACTATTCCTTCAGTTGTCTTTAACAATCCTAATTTTGCTAGGAGCTGGATTAGTGTCTGCTCAAGCTTCAGCGCAATCAAATCCGAGTGCTGGCAATACATATTCCTTAAGTCCAAATTTATCTCCTCCAGCTGGACCTAGCCCAACTACATTTCCTCCACCATCAATATCTCCTGAATTGTCTGCAGCTCAAAAAAGCGCATCAACAAACAAGCGATGCACACTTACACCATCGCTGATAGAACACGAAGGTACTCCACAGCAGACAGAAGGCCCATACTTTGTTAATGGCATGCCTAACCGATCTGATATAAGAGCGGATCCTTCTGACGGGTCAATACTGCAAGGCATTCCATTACATCTTATAATTCATGTATATGGCTTAAATAAAAATGGTTCATGCAGTCCTCTCAAAGGAGCAAAGGTAGATATCTGGCATGCTAATTCTCAGGGTATTTATTCTGATATTGCTGACCAAGGTACTATAGGAAAGAAATTCCTTAGAGGATATCAACTTACGGACAGTAGTGGAACCGTTAGATTTACAACGATATATCCAGGTTGGTATCAAGGCAGAGCCATTCATATCCACGATAAGGTTAGTACATTTAACGGATCAGACAATACGTTAGATTGGACGTCACAGCTATACTTTAACAATTCTGTAAATGAACAGGTCCATAAGCAACTACCATACAGCAAACATGGACCTCCTGACATGACGAACGAACAAGAT
>DATBGR010000187.1:0-9110 GCA_036557905.1 Nitrososphaeraceae archaeon
GCAAACAATAAACGAATATCCGTGGGGTAGCAATTACGAAATGGCAGATGGTAAAAGGATTGTTTTGACCGCAGATAGGAGTTTAATGACAAATTATAGGGGAAATTTTCTTTATGGATTTATTGCTTGTGGACCCTACGAATTAGTTCCTGAATTTGTCTTTGATAAGCTATTTTGCCCTAGCGTGGAGACAGATAAAGATACAGGACAAGTCAAGGTTGCACAATGCGGATTGAGAAGAGTCGAGGGTGCATTATTGAAGGAATATCAACGGGATGAAATATTCCTAGCCCACCCTGAAATGTTAGCCAAATCAGTTGGGCCTAATACCAAAGTTTTAGGAATAAACGTGATGGATCCACTGGGAATGGCGCCTGTTACCACTACTATGTCACCGGAAAAGCTTTCTTATGTTGCAATGAAATTTAAGAAGATGTGTGCCTCAATTATCCAACTCAAGAAAAAATACGACTTTAAAGTTGTGGTTGGCGGAAATGGGGCATGGGAGCTCGCTCGCCCAGATCGTATGAAGATTCATGGAATCGATACAGTTGTAATCGGTGAGGCAGACGAGTTGGCCCTAGATCTATTTCATGATTTAGAAAATGGTGACGCACCTGAACTTCTACACACCTTTGTGAGGAATATCGAAAATATCCCTATGATAACTGGTCCTACAATAAACTCACTGGTAGAAGCAATGCGCGGTTGTGGAAGGGGGTGTGATTTCTGCGATGTAAATAAACGATCTAAGAAAGATATCCCTCTTGAGAGACTCCAAAGAGAAGCAAAATTAAATCTCGATTACGGTTTCGATTCGATCTGGCTTCAATCGGACGAGATGCTACTTTATGGATGTGACAACAAAGATTTCATCCCAAACAAAGATGCAATCTTGAATTTATGGAATGGACTAAAGTCAATCGGAGCAAATTTTGTTGGGACCACTCACATGACGTTATCCGCAGTAGCTTCATCTCCTGACCTTATCAAAAAAATATCAGAAGTTAATGATATGCAACACAGTGGCAGATGGCTTGCCACTAATTTGGGAGTAGAAACAGTCGCCCCAAGGATGGTGAAGCGGCATCTTGGGGTGAAAACCAAACCATATCAGCCAGAAGAATGGGGCATGGTCGTAAGAGAGGGTACGAAAATTCTTAATGACAACCATTGGTTCCCTGCACTAACGCTAATTATTGGCTGGCCAGATGAAACTCCCGATGAAACTCAGTACACTATAGATTTGATAGAAGACTTCCGACAGACAAACATGCGCGGCCTGTTAGCACCTCTACTATACCAGGACTTTTCTGAGAGAAATTCGATGCACTTTGGAAACCTGAATGAGGCCCAGTTTACTTTGTTCTGGAAATGCTGGCAGCATAATTTATGGGTCATCAATGATATTATCCCCATAATAATCAGGAACAAGACGTATGGACCCATGATGAAGTTATTTATGGCTGCGCTAATCAAGGCAGGAACTTGGGCGATAATGAGATACCTCCGAGGACTGAGCAAAAATCTTTTCCACGGACAACACCCTGATGACATAGTAAGTAGATATGCAAGAAAGAGATCAGTCACTACTACTGTACCTCGTAAACTTTAGATAAATTTAGGGGTAGCTTTTGTATTTTATTTATTTGCTTCTAGAGATGCTATTGCGTCATCAGCTACTGTCGCAGTCTTCGGCCTAAGAATGATGAAATAGTTCTTATCCGCTCTTTCTAGGGAATTTACCGTCTTGTATTTTTTACTAGCTACATCGAATTCAATCATACCTGGCTCTAGTGATCCTTTTGTGTACACCATCATCAAGATATCTCCTGCCAATGGGCTAAGAGGAATGATAGAGAACACATACCCTTTGTAGGAACTAACTGGCATTATCTGTTTCATGTAAGGTGCTACAGATACGAGATATAGAAACACATCCTCTATACTTGAGAATTCCTCAAATTCAAATTTCATATACGTTCTCTCTTACTTCTCTGATATAAGGCTTAAGACGAGCTAGCCATATGACTCGAATTTCACTTCATAGCTACCATCCTTTCTCTTCTGGCGTTCAGTGACGAATCCTTTGGGTATTAAGTAGTCCAATGCACCATCTACAGTTCCCTGCCAACCGCACACATAAAATGAAGTGTTCTCCGGTGTTATTCTTTCGCCAACCAATTCTTCGAGCGGAGATCTATCAGTACCAGCCTTAGGCCGGAGGAACGATTCGACCCTACCTTTCTGCCCACTCCAAGTTCTGTTGAACCACTCTTGTGGTCGACTTATACTCGCTCTATATCGGAAATTCCAATCGTCAGATCTGCCATCTAGACTTTCAATTTCCAACTCTGTCAAGAGCTCGCGGTAGCTTAGCTCATCAACGTAGCTGGCACCATGGAGAACGACTATCTCACGTTTGCTTCGCATTGCCTTGAGATGAAGTGAATATGCAATAAATGGAGCCAGTCCAGTTCCTCCTCCGATAAGCACCATCCTCCTGTTATCATCTGATCCGTCATGCTTTTTCTCATTGATAGTAAATATACCCGTTGGTTTAACCCATAAAATCTCGTCTCCTTCGGTAATGCTAAATAGTTCAGTTGTTAAGCGACCCGGAAGAGGTTTTCGAACCCATCTGATTATCAATTCGAAAAACTTTTTCTGCTCTGGAGGGGATGCTATGGAATACGCCCTTCTAATTATCTTTCCTTCCTTTGGAATATGAAGCCCTATGGTTACGAATTGGCCAGCCTTAAAATCTGGGATAGAGCCTTCAGAAGGAGTAATCCTAAATATTGTCAAGTCTTCCTTAAGAACTCGGATATATGAAATTGTTCCCGTGTTGTCGACCACCATATATATCTTTTCAAGTCTTGTTATGCTAAATAAATATTGTTGTTTTGAGTATAAGTTGTTGGTCTAAATCAACAGAAGCTTTGAGTCGTAGACTGTCGGATCTTAAAATCGACACGGAATTAGATGAGTTTATTCTTATATTTGAAGGTCATTTGAGGAAAGAAGAAGGATGGAAACCATGGCGTTTAGTTGAATTGTTGGTTGGCAATAAGTATTTATCATCTGCTTGGTGACCTAGTCTAGGTATGTCGTCTCAGATGATCTCAAAGGATCAAGTGTATGCAGCGCTCAGGAAATGTATGGATCCAGAGATTCCGGTGAATGTGGTCGATCTTGGTCTTATCTATGATGTGAAAGTCAAGCCTGAAAATTCAGTAGATATCAAAATGACGATGACTACTAGAGGTTGCCCATTACATGATACTTTGGTCGGTGATGTAAAGAGATATGTTGGTAAAGTTAATGGAGTACAAAATGTTGATGTGGAAATCGTATGGGACCCTCCATGGGACATTAACAAAATGGATCCTAATGTACGAGAAAAGATGGGGTTCGGCAAACCAAAATTGCGATTCCAAGTCGATTATGAGACATATATGCCTCTTAAAATAGGGAATTTTAACTCAGAACAAGATGGATCATTAATCCTCTTAAATGAGAAGAACCAAGGATTTATGGTTAATCAGGCTATTGTAGATTTCTGGAAATCGTGTGACGGAACGAAAACCGTAAACCAGCTAACAGATCAATTCGCTTCAAAATTGGGCATGCCCAGACAACAAGTCGAACAGGAAGTAGTACAGCTAATACAACAGCTTTTAGAATCAGAATTACTAAGGCCTTAGGGTTGGGTCACTTACTCCGTCTGAAGTGACGAAAGATTGAAGCAGTATCTGCGAAAATTTTTACAAGCAGAAAAAGTCGTCGTAGAGCTTGGCATGGGGGATGGGAGACTTTTAGAGGAATTAGCTAAAGAATACGAGGGCGATCGAACAGTATTATACGTAGGGATCGAAAAAGACAAGAGTTTGGTTAATCACGCTCGAATGCGCTTAAATTCACAAAACGTGATGTTGATGAATTCGTTGTTTGAGCAGACATTAATTCTCTTTTACGACCAATCTATAGATTTGATAATTATGGTATTGCCAGATCCGGAATATGTTGATCCAATCCATTATGATAAGTGGAATCAGTTTTACAGGCAGCTAGTTCATTCAAAGTTAAAGAACTATGGTATTCTTAAAATAGTAACTGAAATAATCGATGATCTACTAGAACCCGTTTCAGATGAGCTTTATTCAAGGCAAGTCAATTGGCTTATTGAATCGTTCTCCGACCTAGGCTTTAGATTGATCGATAAGAAAGATGGGCCCCCGATTGGCTATTCGAGTTTTTATCTAGATAAATTTAGTGCCGACTCAGATAGAATTCGAATAGTAACATTGGACTTTGGTAAACATAATCTAAGATAGACACGACGGTTCGATCCCAATAGATTGAGTCGACCCGTTCTCTAGAATGTCTTTACTATAGTTTTATCACTGATTACAGAGTCAAAAATCAATTCCCATGATATTGTGAAACCTGTGCTCTACCAGAATGTTTGTTGAATCTAATTCACTTTCTTGAATCTAACTCTTCTCTGGGAATACCGTCGTTGCTAGTCCTTTGCAGATAAGATATACAGCAGCATATGTTGGAAGCCTCACTTTTTTCTGGCTCACAGTGAATGTACGCCCCTTAAGTTGGAATTTAAGATTGGATGGCCTTACCTGGACTTGCACTTCATTGTCATTCAATAAGCAAGCTTCGCTCAAAGGGTCAAAGTGATCAAGATCTCTGCAGCGAAGCTTAGATAGACCGCTCTTGCCATTCAAGGATCCTGCGTGTCTAAATATCCTATGGATATCTATAGTTACGTGTGGGTCTATTTTTATTCCTATTTCCTTCGCATAGTTTATGAGGTATTTACTAAAAGCTTCGAATCCTCCTAACTTTTCAATATATCTGGTGAGCTTTAATGACGAGGTTTGTTCAACTCGGAGTTTTTTTGCCAACCGCTTACCCCAACCGTATTTGAAACCTGTCTTGGGAAACTTAATATTAACAGTATTGTTTAGCCCATTTCGCACCCCCAATACCTGAGGCCCTATTCCGTTACCAAGAATATAACCTGCCAAATCAGATCTTGCGCGAGAGTCGAGATTACGAAATGCAAGATCATCAACATACAAATGAAACCCGCTATTGCCAGAAAAGTATATTGAAATATTGTCGTACTCGATTCCAATTTCCTCAGTCAGAATGGCAATCAATTTATTCACCTCCCTCCTCAAATTGAGGAAGCAGTTATTGCAAGGAATCGATTCTACTCTTAGAGTCGAGTTTTTGCATTTCTTGCATGGTAGAGCTGCAGAATTAATAATCTCATCACAATTAGCGCACATTTGGTATCGGTGTGATGCCTCACACGGTAGCGCCAGATCCTTAGCATCAATATCAAAAATAAGATCGGCGCCTTTCCAGCCTTTTTCTTGCATGGGACTTGCCGGGGAATTGTAAAACGCATTAGAACAATAAAAGTCAAATGGTGTATCTTTTAATAACGTTGCATGAACTTGCCTAATATTGTCAAATGAAAGATGCCTAATCATACCGGTCTGAAACGACATTAACCCGAATTCTCTTTCGTTGATTCTGGAGGGAGTTTCAACTTGACTATTGTACTTAAAATAGTATTCTCTAAATGCATTCCTGACAAGAATCAAGTCAGAGCTCTTCAAAATATTCATTTTTTGATTCGTTACTAGGTTTTCCTACGTCTAAATTTCAATGGATTTAATATTTCACCACAATCTAAAGTACGAAAGCATAGATCTTCACTATTTAATTTACTACAAGATGGAACCTTATATCTAGTTTGACCACCCGTGAGTCCAGCCAAATGCTCTATCTGATACCTAGTTATCTTTTCATTGAAATCAGGTGCACTACGAAATAGAGCAACAATATAATCAACATCATTGCCTATGGATAACATATATGTCGCAAGCATTAGCCTAGCAGTGTGAGGTAGATTCTCTCCTTTAGACATTAGCTCGAGTGCATGTTCTATACAGGGTGGATAGTCTGTATTACCATAGTGTTTGTACTCATAAATCGGTTTGAATTTGAGTGCCAGATAGTTTGCCTTTTCTAGTATCGGCTGTGGAACATTTGACAACGGCATTGCTCTGATTTTTTGATATATGAGATTACTAAGTTCGTTCCTAACTACTCGGACTATCTCGTCAGCATCTAGATAAACATATCCATGATGCAAAGTTCTATTAACTATTTTCCATCCATCTTCATGAAAATGAGAAGATCTTGCTAAGTAATCCGTTACCTTCATTCTAAATATTTGAGCATTATTTGGATCGAGATCAACATCGACTTTGAATAACCCCTTAAAAATCTCAAATAATAATAGGTGTTTCTTTTGTTCATCCCTTTCATTTCGAAAATCTTGGATGAGAAAGGCTTCTGCTCTCATGGCTTCAAATAGAGAATGCTTTTTAAGGATTTGCTCCACGTTGGTGAGCTTGACAATAAGAAGGGCAGCGAGAAAAGTTAAAACTTCAATCTCGTGTTTCTCTAGGTTTTTATATAGCTTCCCTTGCATTTCTACCTCCACTCTATTTGCGGCCCGATCAATAATATACTCCATTTCTGGTCTGTTAAATTCGTCTAGATCCAAATGACTCTCTGAGAGAAATTTCGAAGCCTCGTTAAGAAAAGGATACTTTGCGAAGTCGGCAGTTCCGAGTTTTAATGACAATCGTATTTATAACAATGCAACTTACCGAAATAAAAAGTGCATCCTCAGATATATTAAAATGGATGCTGATTAATATTTGTTGAATTGACAGGAGGTCTCGGATTTCATGTATCAATTGCGGGAAGCATTTCAAATTCTGTCGATAATGCCACAAAAGTCGGATGCACAGCATTTCAGATATTCACTCGCAACCCGAGAGGATGGACTGGCAAAGAGCTTGACCCAGACGATGTTGGAAACTTTCACAAGAAGCTAAACAACAGTAATATAAATCCAGAATCAGTGGCCGTTCATATGCCCTATCTTCCAAACCTTTCGGCCCCAGAAGGTACAGGTTACGATAAATCAGTGGAGGTTCTTTGTGCAGAATTAATCCGAAGTAGCGCCTTAAATATACCTAACTTGGTCATACATCTTGGTAGTCATCTAGGAAAGGGTTCTAGTAATGGAATAAATCAGTTAGTTAATGCTTGTAACTTTGCCGTAAAAAAATCAAATTCAGAAATTCAGGCTAACAAGGGAAGGGAAGTGAAAATTTTACTCGAGAACAGTGCCGGACAATTGAATTCGGTGGGCGCCAACTTTGAGGAACTTGCCAACATTTTAAAGGCACTTGATGCTAAGAAAAGATTTGGAGTCTGCCTTGACACTTGTCATACTTTAGCAGCAGGATATGGTCTAAGGAACAAAGTGGAAGTAGACAAGACATTCAGAGAATTTGATGACTTAGTAGGCATAGAATATCTAGACCTTGTCCACCTCAATGACTCGACAGGTGATGTAGGATCCGGATTAGACAGACATGAACATATTGGACTTGGTAAGATTGGAGAAGAAGGCTTCCGTGCGGTGCTTTCACATAGCTCGGTGAGGGAACTGCCTATAATTATGGAAACCCCTATAGATGACAGGCGGGGAAATAAGGAGAATTATAAATATGTTGAGCGTCTTCTGGAGATCAGACGTTGAAAGAGTACCATCTCTTCAACCTAAGAATTTGAAGTAATGTAGTGAAACTGTTAAACTGATTTGATTATCAAATAGGATCGTCGAGATGATTTCACGATACGACGAAAATTGACTAATTACTTAATTCGATAACTATTGTGGGCAAATACCCCTACTTGTAGATTTAGAAACTTGGAAAGAACAAACTTAAAGCCCTTATGATTAGGTTGATGACAACATGAGCGAATATGATCGGGTCATGAAACTTGCTTTAGAGAGAGGGTTTTACTTCCCTAGTTGTGAAATTTATTCTGATGCCATGGCAGGCTTTTGGGACTACGGACCAATAGGCCTGAGAATGAAGAACAAATTCATTGATCTCTGGCGTCGGGAACTTATACGGAGGGATGGGATGTGGGAGATAGATGGGTCTCAGATTATGAGCAAGAGGGTGTTCATTGCTTCCGGACACCTAGGTAATTTTACCGACCCCATCGTAAAATGTACGAAATGTAATTCCACTTTTAGAGCTGACAGATACGTTTCAGAAAAAACTGGGGAATATATCCCGGAAGGAGCTTCCAACGATGAAATCGATACAGTCATTAGAAAGCATTCTATAATCTGTCCAAAATGCAGCGGCGATTTTGGACCTACCTCTAGATTCAATATGATGTTTAAAGTTCAGGTTGGTCCGTCCGCTGACGAGGCATATCTTAGACCAGAGACCTGTCAGACGATATTTGTAGATTTTCCACGCATCTTCAAAATTATGCGTGGAAAATTGCCTATAGGTATTGCCCAGATAGGAAAAAGTTTTCGAAATGAGATTGCACCCCGGCAAAGTCTACTGAGACTGAGAGAATTCTATCAAGCTGAGATAGAGATATTTTGCAATCCAGAGAAACTAAATGAGATATCAATGTATGATGAAGTGAAAGCAACCAAGTTAAATATTCACGACGACACCAGCTCCTATGAAGTTACAGCTCAGGAAGCACTTGATAAAGCTCTTTTACCCAACCAATTGATCGCATATTATCTTGCTTTATTGAGTCAATTTTATTCTAAAACTGGAATTGATATGAGAAGAACTCGATTTCGAAAGCTTTCTGAAAGTGAAAAAGCTTTCTATGCTACGATAGCATTCGACTTTGAGGTAGAAACTAGTCTGGGCTGGCTCGAGTTAGTTGCGTGCAATTATAGATCAGATTATGATCTAAGGGGTCATATGGCCACAAGTAAAGAAAATTTAGAAGTTGTGGATCCCTCAACTCAGGCTAAGGTACTACCCCATGTGTTCGAACTCTCCATGGGGATTGATAGAAGCTTGTATGCCATCTTGGAACATTCCTATTATGAAGACTACAAGCATGACGACAGGGTAGTTTTAAGATTAAAACCATACCTGGCTCCAATTACTGTGGGTGTGCTACCGCTGATGAATAAAGATGGAATCGGCATTAAGGGCCGTGAA
>DATBGR010000188.1:0-14071 GCA_036557905.1 Nitrososphaeraceae archaeon
CTACAGAATTCTAGAATCGATAACAATCTGAAACATATAAGCAGATTTTTCGACAGCATCAACAGTAAGGGTAACAAGCCTGTTGTAGTTATGGAATCACCATCTGTTTGGTACAACATATAACGTCATCTGTCTGAGGAAAGAAAACTTGATGTGGTACTATCCAATCCTGTAAAGACAAGGGCTATTGCTTCAGCCAAGATAAAAACAGATAAACTAGATGCAGTCAAACTTGCTGATCTATTAAGAGGAGGTTACAGGATTCCAGTCTTGTAATCGTTTACAATCTAGCACATCGTTAGTATAGTGTTCTAACTGCGTTGGTAGAGCAATTTACTATTATATCCTGATTCGCCAGGTTGTATCAAGTGCTTTACCATTCAAATTTATTCAAATTCATTTTTATATCAGTCATCTTAAATATGGCTATAACTCACATTCTTTTCTTTCATTTTTCTTGCTCCTTCCATCACAGAAGTCATTACTTCAACGAGTTCATACGACTAATATTTATAATCATGAGATATGAAATTTAATTTGAGTTTTAAATATAACTATAAAGGCGATATATATTCACTACTAAATTTAGATTTGTGAGTATGGTTAAGATTAAAGTTAATGCACGCAGCTACTTATACAAATGGTTATGCCTAAAATTAACGTTAAATATCTATTATATTGTAGACTGTTGTTTAAACTCATTGTTATGTACTATGCCATGAAGAGTATGCAATATCAGATAGCGGATCTGATAATAAATTGCCCAAGAATGTAATAGCGGATCTCTCCACGAAAAAGTACAAAAGTTTTGCTCCTAAGTTTCAGAAGTACTGCAAACGCATTAGTATTATTTGCGTTATTGCATTGATAGTAGCATCTACAATAATACTTATTTTTGTAAGTGAAGTGAGAGTAAGACAAATTCAATTATCTGGAAGGAAAAGTAGAAGCAATAATGGTATTTAGAAATATTGCTGTGGTTGTACGTATTATATTGAAACCAGCAGTGTAAAATAGCCTAAATTATGTCGTTGGATGTGAAATCTTACCAGACAGATTATGAACTAATTAAACAAAGAGGCTAGATCTTTGGTGATTGACCTTGTCGGTGTTTTACAAATTCTTCTTGTGTTATTCTATTTCTGTAGTGTATGTATATTGCAATCACTATTATCGCCGTTATTCCCGTCATGAAAAGCAGATTGAACGGAATCGGTATTAATAATAACGCTACGAACGCAAAGGCATAGAATAGTAAAATTACTCCCAAGATCTTACTTGCTATCTTCAGTATTCCTTTTGTTGTCGCCATTGCCATTATACTCTTTCCAAGGTATACACCCGATAATCATTAGTATAAAGAGATGGTATGCAGTGTAATGCGTTGAATCTCTGGCTTGGTTTAGATTGTATATCCCGGTGTGTTTGTCGGGATTATTGTGTGTATATCAAGAGATAAGAGTTTGACCGATGACTGAATATGAGTACTATACATGATTCGCAATAACGCAAAAAGAATCACGATAACAAGGGGAAGAACCGGACTGAAAAGATTCTTGACCGGTAGCGTTGCAAGTGGTATCGTCCAACACGCTCATCGTTATGTCATGATTGTTAGATAGATTTGTTGATTAGGCACGTAAGTTCTTAATTATTCTGGAAAACTCATTTTTACAAATATAAATATTTGAATTAAATCATGCATTTAGCAATAGATCACAAGTGTGTGTGCAGACTGCTATGATAGTTGAATGTCTATTTATCTTTTTAATTACGCAAGACTAATTCTGATCTATAAATCAAATGGGAAGCGATTAGTTTCTCACACAACCAACTAAATTTAGGATTGTAAATAAAGAGAGACTAAAGTATCAAAGAGCTAGTGCCCATAGTACATTTGGGAAAATTAAAGTTCGGGTATAATTTATAAGGATTGTAAGGGATAGATGTGGAGATAAGTTTTGTCGGTGGAACGTTAATCATTCATTATCAAACAGCGTTATTATAATTATGTCTGCATCTCTGTTTCAGATTATAAGAATGATAACAAAGAAATATGCTTGTTAGTTGAGGCCATTATTTATCCAATTTCCTGAATAGTAATATAAGATTGACCGAAACGAGCTTACTAATATTAGAATCTTGGGACAGTAACAATTCGTATGTCACTTACTTTGTAAACTGGAACAAATTAATCATTTGTTTTGCTGCGAACGACTCTGCCACAAATTTATGTATTCTAATCTTTTTGAAATGCTTCTACCAGGTCCCTTGCTGTTACCATTGATACTATATTGTTATTCTCTGTTAATGGCAGTCTTTTAATATTATTAGCAAACATGATATTTGCTGCTTCGTTTGCTCGTATTGAACGTTGTGCAGTTATTAATGGACTTGAGCAAAAATCGCCAACTTTCTTTTCTTCTTCCAATTTCAAATCTTTTGATAAAACTTTTGTTAATAAGTCCCTTTCAGTAAATATGCCATATGGCTTTTCATTTTTGTTTACGATAATACTACCAATTCCCTTTTCATATAACATTTTGATTGCCACAGGTATGGAAGTGTCATACTCTATATCAAATATTTTCTTGTTCATTACATCCTCAATTGATGGATTGCTATCAGTTTTCCTAAACGCTCTGACTATATCTGATGCAGTAATTATCCCTGCTAACTTCTCACTTTTATTATTATCATGCTCAAATACTAACAATCTGGTCTTATTGGAGATCATTGATTTAGCCGCAGTGTAAACCGTGTCTGTTGGAGTTATTTTACTAAATAATTCTAAGGGAACAAATATTATGCTCTTATTTGGTATTTCCTTCTCTAACGAGAGATATCGAAGAATGTCTCTCTCAGTAAAGATACCCTCGACAGTATTATTACCATTTTCCATAACTATAACAAGATTGCCGATTCTTTTGGATGTCATAACAATAATAGCTTCTGATAGCATTGCAGAAGAGCATTTAGTTATAGGATTTTTGGTCATATAGTCAGCAACCTTTAATTGATGCATTTGAGTTTCAGGTGCCATATTTTAAATCAAAATGTCTATTATATAAAATTACTACTCTATCAAACGCATATTTAGAATATGTCTTGCAGAGATAATAGATAGGAGATTGTTGCATTATGATAAGTTACAAAGAATCTATAATACAACTGACAGGGACCTTATTCTTATCGAGAATATTCAAAGTCAAGATAGGGATTCTAAGCCACAGTAAACCAAATATATTCTCGATAAACTCACTAAATACTCAGCGGCTTAATTAGTTAGAATATGTATGCTAAGTTATATCTAGAAAGTCTTTCTTCATTTTCTGTTTAGACTGTTTATTTATTGTGATGCCCTAAGCAGAGACATCTAATTTCACAGTACCGTTTATGCTAATGAAACTTTCGATATCGAACTCCTTGTTATTTCTAGTCGAATACACTTCTCCTTAAAATATGTGAGCGTTATGAAAATAATATGTCCCACCCTATGCCGAATTAGTTATTAGTCAATCTGTAAATTGAAAATATTATAATTACATAGTTATTGGAATAATGTCGAAAACTATAATAGCATGTATTCATCTTTCTGTGATTATTGCTATTGTACAGGAATTTATTGACAATTTTATTAGTGACATTGGGGGTATTATCTCCAATCGCTATCGCATCATTAATCAGTTCAGCCAACACTCCCTTGCAAGGACAGCTTGGATTGACTCCGGTTCCAACTTCTCAAGAAACACTTCCAACATATATTGTAAGAATACCTCCAGGAGCAGCTATGAGAGATAATTCCATTCACTATTATCCTGATAACATCGCCATTCCCTCTGGAGTAACTGTTGTGTGGTTCAACGATGACCCTGGACAACCACACACTGTAACTAGTGGTAAATTTGGCGACAACGCAAGTGGAATATTTTTTAATTCTGGCATAATTCCTTACACAGCAGGATTTCAGCATACATTCGACGGTACTAGAAGTATCCTATACCACTGTGAAATTCATCCATGGAGGATTGGAGTAGTCTCTGTAAGTAATGCACATGCCAGAGGACATAGTTTTGTTTTAGCAAGCGGAACTGGTCAGATACTTAACTTGACCAAGAATCATAGAACATTATTAGACATTAAACCAATTACTATAAGTTCTGAAAAAACTACTCCAATCACTTACAATATTGATATTATACAGAAGAATGGAAATAACAAAACTCTGGCATCACCAGCAATAACATTTTCGAGAAGCTTTCTTACTCTAGGCAGCAACAACGATCTTCAATTAGAATTAATTCCAAGACCTGATAGAAATTCAACAGTGACGTATGGACCTGACTTTACTGATCCTATTACTGGTGCATATCACGTAGAGGGTAATTTTATGAAACCAGGTAACGAGTATGTCATAAGAACTGAAATTACAGCAATAGGCAGTCAAATACCCTCTCAAAGGATAAGTGATGACTTTGAATTTAAACTGGTATCGTAGATTAACTATCTCTAATTTTTGTTGTATAATGTATGAACTATCGCTATAAATAAAGAAAGATTTATGCGTTTTCCATACCTAATTAAGTTCAGACTGATGAATTTGTTATGTGAATACAAGACACAAAGTACACGATGAATCTTATGAAGGTAAAATATATCGGTATGTTTAAGATCCGCTCTCAACACGCAAATATCTCTAACGATATCTCAAGTGATTTCGTGCTCAAGGATTTAGTCCCTTACTAGTAATGTTTTTAGCAGGAAGTAGAGAAAGGGGCTCTCTAGTTTTGAACAGAATTAATAAACGTCAAGCCCAAAACGAGACGTTTATGTGTAGGTAGTGTAATTCCAAAGTGTCGCTCTGGTCCTCGTACTTGTCTCAACCAATAATTTATTTTACTGGCCTCTCCAGTTGCTGACAACCACATTCATTGCACCATCATCTATTAATATGCCATTGACAGTGCTTCTAAAACCAAGATATCCTAAATGATTCTCTCCTACTGCATTGATAGTACAGCTACCAGGAATAAATGGATTGGGCATATCGCATTTCTGATCTCCATCTGAATCATCTATGTTACGTATTTCATTTTCAACATTAATATCTCTATATATTGATGATGGTGGTGCATCTATTCCTGCTTGCTTTCCTTGATATCCCAGCGGCAAATCCTCTTCAAAAGCAGGATAGTAAATTGGTGGGAATAGGGCTGGCTTAAGCATATTATCCTGCGTGTCATACAAATTGAAGAAATGGATGACCTCTTTTTGTATGAATTTTCCATATACTATCCCATCATCAAAAAGACTATCGCCAGTATCTGAAGGGTTTTGCGATACCTCTTCGTCGTCTACAGCAGGCCCCATCAAATGTACAGATGTTAAGTTAAAGTGATTGGTATTCCATGCGATAATGTTATTTAGGCCCTCCAAAGTGCTCAGTGCTACTCTTGCGCCAAGTGAGTGTGCAACCAATCTGACGTTAACGTCTTTGTTATGCTGGTGCTTGCATGTGTTCATATAATCAAAGATAAATTTTGCTAGTTTAGGCCCATTTTCATTAGCTATCGTTTTTGCATCAGCCCATGATGCATTTGAGTCCCAACTAAAACCTACAATTGGAATTGAATATTGATTGTGCTCAAGAGACATCTTTACCCTATCAAATCTTTCTTTTGCCTGTGCTTCATTTAGTGCCCATCCATGAACAATAATTGCAATCTCGTTCGGACAGGTATTGAATAATTGCTGAGTGTTTAAAAGTGGATATTTGTTATTATAACCATTTCCTTGTACAGGAGCAGGGTAGGGTAAATTTCCTCTTGTAGTGATTTCATAAGGCTGTACTGTGGATGATATGATAAAAGTACAGAGATAAACAAAGTTGTAGCTCCTATGATACCACTGATCCAATATTCTGTGGTACTGAGTCTGGGATAGATTGAAGGCAATAGATGTACTGAAACTGTCCACGTTATAAGAATAAATGCAATAAGAAGTGTAAAATGTAAACGTATTGGTATGCCCCTAATTTTTGCTATTCGTACGGACAGAATTTGCTCTGTTGAAGGTGGTCCCACAAACCATATATTAATTTAGTGTAAGATTTTGTCAACCGATGAACATTTCATCACTTACATTAACAGCACAAATCCTTGATATTCCATAATTGATTTATCAGATAGAAAGGACATACTTAAATCAAAGTACTGAAGTTGTCCTTCATGACCGAAAGTGAGCTGCTCGTAACTTTGATGCTTGGTTTTAGCCTGTAAAAGAATACAATAGTAGTTATTATATGAACCTGAAGGAATATGTGAACCAGGAGAATATCTGGTGACTTGAATCTAGACAAAGATGTATAGGATGATGATACTCCAACTTTTGTATGATTATTTATTCGGCATATTTCCTAGATGCTATGCTTGCGCAAAGTTTTTACGATCAACAGTAACACAATCTGTGTAAGCACATAAACAATTCGAACATTTGATATCCATATGTAGTATTTTTGATTATTGCCACTGATGTTTTTTGAAATAGAAACTTACTTTGCCATACTATTTAGGAAGACCATTTCTTCATCCAGTTCAATAGAAGGATGATAGATTCTACTAACTCTTGCCCTTTAGTTGTTAATCTATATTCTACCCTGGGAGGGATCTCATTATATGCTTGTCTCTCTAGAATTCCACTTTCATCAAGTTCCTTTAGTCTCTTCGCTAATGTTTTGCTACTAAAACCCTTCATCATATTCCTGAATTTTATATATCTGACAGAATTAGTAGTGCAACACAATGGAATTAGAATTTCAAGAGTTCCTCTTTTTGTAATTATCTTGCGTAGTTTAGCAGTTTCTTTCATAAGCGTATCTGCATCATACCCATGAAAATCGCAACTTTGATTAGCCTGGATGAGTGGTAATTCTGTTTTGGCTATTCTTGGTGCTGTTATTGATGCTGCTTTCCTACTTTTTCTATTTCCTTTTGTTTCCATAACTACACTTGCTTTACCTAGATTCTCTTGACAACTTAAATAGTTTCTCTTGTAAACAACACATATGGGAGAGGATATAATTAAACAGAAAGTAAAGGAAAGATATGGCAAGATTGCATTAGTTGGAAGTTCTTCTGAAGGTTGTTGTGCACCCGGTGAATGTTGTGGTAGTAGCAGCGGCAGTCAGACAATGATGTCACCATTGCAAATTGCAAAAAATATTGGTTATAGTACTAACGATTTGAATTCCATTCCAGAATCTTCCATTCTTGGTGTAGGATGTGGCGCACCAGTAAAATTTGCAAATATCCAGGAAGGGGAAGTAGTAGTTGATATTGGTTCTGGAGGAGGGATTGATGTGTTTTTGTCAGCAAATAAAGTCAAAGATATAGGAAAAGTGATTGGTATTGATATGACAGATGAGATGTTAGAAAAGGCTACAGATCATGCGAAAGAGAATGAATACACAAACGTTGATTTCAAAAAAGGAGATATAGAAAAAGGGATTCCAATTAATGATAGTATTGCTGATGTGGTAATTAGCAATTGTGTTATTAATTTAACTATAGACAAAATAGCCGCATTCAAAGAAATTTACAGGATCTTAAAACCTAATGGTGGAAGAATGGTAATATCAGATCTTGTAACAAGCAAGGAGGTCGACCCAGAATCTGCAAATTCGGATAAATGGTGTAGTTGCATAGACGGCGCATTAACAAAAGAACACTATCTTGATAGTATTAGAATGGCAGGGTTTTCTAACATAGAAGTATTGGAAGAGAAATTGTATATGGATGGTGATGAAGTAGAAGGCAGAAGAATTACCAGTTTGGTAATAAAGGCAGTAAAGACCTGAAGGGGAGAGGAACTCGAACTGTGAAATTTTCATTTGGTAGCAGTAAGAGTAAATCTAAAGAAAAGCAAACAATTCTTTTTGTATGCATCCAGAATGCAGGACGTAGTCAGATGGCCGAGGGCTTTTTTAGAAAGTATGCTCCTGAAGGTTATGAACCACTAAGTGCTGGAACACAACCTACTTCAGAAATAAATCCAATCGTAATACAAGCAATGAAAGAGGTAGGAATAGACATCAGCAAACAGAAACCTAAGGATATTACTGAAGACATGATGAGAAATTCTGCGAAGATAATCAATATGGGATGTATGGAGAAGAACTGGTGCCCAACTGCATTCGTTCCTAATCTAATGGACTGGGGAATAGAAGATCCAAAGGGTAAATCAATAGAAAAGGTCAGAGAAATCAGGGATGAAATTGAAGAAAGAGTGAGGGGATTAATTGCTAGTCTACCTAAAGAAAATTAGCCAATAGATAGTGCATATCTCTCTAATCACAGATCTTCTCGACATGACCTAACTACCTAACTATTTTGTGCATAGGAATGGAACAGCAAACATTACTAGCAAAAATAGCAAATAAATTAACTCCTGCCCAGCGAATATTTTTTGCAGAAGTTATCGGCACATTCATAGTAGTAATTCTTGCTACAGGATCAGTAGTAATTGATGCCAGGTTAAACGGAAGATTGGGTATTCCTTTTATTGCATTTGCTCCATTTATCGGAGTTGCAGCAGGAGTTTACTTGTTTGGGAAAATATCTATGGCTCATTTCAATCCTGCAGTTACACTAGGTTTTCTAATTACTAAACATATAACAAAGATTCAGTTATTTTATTACTTTGCTGCTGAGATAATAGGTGCATTACTTGCAAGCCTACTTGTAAAATTTCTAATAGGGAATCAAGCGAACTTGGGAGCAAATTCTCCGAATTTTGCGTATCCAATTTCATTAATAATTGGTGTTGAAATATTTGCTTCCGCACTGCTAATGTCTGTAATCTATGTAGTTGTTTATACTAACGGACTGAGGGGATTTGGTGGTATTGCTATAGGTGGAATAGTTGGATTGGATATATTCTTTTTAGCATTCATATCTGGTGCTTCAATGAATCCTGCTCGCTCCTTAGCACCCGCACTTGTTTCCGGAGTATTGGATAATTTATGGCTCTATTGGTCGGCAACGTTCATTGGAACATCCTTAGTTGCATTTATGTTTAGAAGGGTGTTAGTAAAGCGGCTATAATAGAATTGTAAAATACTTGTTCAGAATCTGAATTACCATTATCCTTATTTTATATACTTGATTTCAGTATAGGCATAACTTACAAATCCTAATTACCGCCATTATTTATGTGGGATAGTTTTTACACGTATCAGGCGTAATGCTATTCCTGATAATGCTATTGCAACACCAACTTCTATATCTTGTAGAGGAAGAGCTATACTTAGACCCATACATCCAACTAGACCCGCGATAGCAAGTCCACGAGGATAGAACCGTTGGTTTGGTTGGAGCTTTAATACGTATAGGTTTGTAACAGAATAATAGAAAAGTGTTCCAAAGCTAGATATCGCAATTGCAGATTCAAATGGGAAAAATAAGCTTACAATAGTCGCAATTAGACCTACAAATAACACACTTGGCCAAGGATTTTTTCCTGGTCCTAAGTGTGCCAGTTGTTTGGGCAAATCTTCTGCCCTGCTCATAGCAAATGTTACTCGTGAAACTCCCAATAGATCAGATAGAGATTCATTAAATGTAGTTAATAGCGCGCCTGCAGCTACTATAACTGTTCCTATCCCATTACCAAGTGCTAACATGGTAGCTGCCAGCGGGGAAGACGATTGAGATAGTTTAGTAGACCCAAGCACAGCAACTGCAGTGCCTGCAACGAATAGATATAGGAGAGTGGCTGCACCAAGAGCTAATACTGTAGCCCTTGGAATGGTGCGCCTTGGATTATGCACTTCCTCAACCAGAGTAGCTATTCGACTATATCCAGTATAAGCGAAAAAGAGCAGGCCTGTTGCCTGAAGTATTCCTGTAAAACCATGTGGCGCAAAAGGAATAAAGTTGGCAGGATTACCGTGTGGAAGACCAATGATTATAACTACTACTAATGAAGCAATAGACAGTATTACAATTACATCAGTAACATGTACAGAACGACGTATGCCAGCAGCATTTATCGAAGTAACGACAAGAACTATCAATGCAGCTGCAAGTCGTGGAGGGATTGTATTAAATACACCATGAAGATAATATCCAAATGTCATAGCAATAACCCCTGGTCCAACTGTATTTGCAACCAAGAACATCCATCCAGCCACATATCCCCACCAAGGTCCCAGCACTTGGCGTCCAAATTCGTATGTCCCACCTGATCGAGGAAAGATAGATGCAAGCTGTGCTGACGACAGAGCATTACATAAGGCAATCAAAGCAGCAATTGAAAGTGAGACTAGAAAAGCTGGACCCTAGCGCTGCAGCTGGTGCAATTACAGAGAATATTCCAGCTCCTAGGATTGCAGCTAACCCCGTTGCAACCGCATCAAATAGATTTAGCTGCGGACGTAACCTTGACTTATCTTCGGGTTGCATATATGGATCAGCCACCCAGGCCGCTACTTATAGTAAACATCTAAGGCTTTTTTAATATCTTTAGTATTGGCATTAATAGTGTATAGCATAGCATGTAGTATACATCCAAATTTTATGGAATTATTCAAATAAACAAATTTCGATGTAATGGTAACTGTAATGCAAATCATTCTTCAACCAGTCTTATTTGAGCCAGATAAAGATACCCTCTCTTCGCTAGAAAAGGCTCTATTGAAAGAACTTAATGCTTCTTCATCTATTGTTACAGCACAACCAATAAAACAAATTCCAGAACAACAAATGTTACTACTATTTGACATTCAAAGAAATCAATGGAAATCAAGTGACATTTTAGAATGGCTCTCAGATAACTACACGAAATTATATTCCAAAGAAACAAGAAGAGGAACAACAGCATCGAAAATACTTGCTATTTGCGATTTCGATGCATATTCTGATAAGCTGAATTTTGTATTTGGGGAAGCACATTTGGATGGTAGGATATGTGCAATCTATCTTCCAAGGATAAGACAAGAATTCTATGGATTAAAACCGGATAAACCTCTCTTCTATCAAAGACTAATCAAAGAAGCAGTACATGAATTAGGACATGCATTTAGTTTGGGTCACTGTGGAAATATAAAATGTGCGATGCATTTTAGCAATTCATTATCAGACACTGATATAAAGACAAGTCACCTATGTAATGTATGTAGATCTCATTTGCTATAGCATGTATTTACTTTGCTGTTGATACTATAATATAATAGATTTAGAAGCCCTTTTTGATTTCGTAGGTAAATTCTTTGCAATAATCCAGCTCAGTTCATGTGTTGCGGCCATATTTTTCATAATGAACTAGTGCTTTAACATCTATTCTTTTGAGCTTTTCAGGTTTTTCTGCAGGATATCCCATACATATTGGCCTAACATCTTTTGGTAGTTCAAGTATTTCTGATACTTTGGTATCCTACAAAGTAAGCACCAATTCCTTCGTTTACAGCTGAAAGCAAGATAAGAATAGAAGTAAATGCACAATTCATGTCGTTGATTTAAATCTTCTATGCTCTGTTTGCAACTGTATCATACAATTCTTTATTTTCTTCTTTTAACTTCTCAAGACTAATGGGATAATATCCTTTACTTGCTCCTTTAAGACCTTCTTTTATCTTTAACTTGGAATTAAAGTTTAATCTTTCTAATCTACTGCATTTTTCCAACCAATCGTTAATTACAGAATAAGATTCTTCTCTTGATAACTTTTTCACATTCAATAGATATGGTGAGAGTATTCTCCATATAATGTATTTCCTATGGTCAGGAAGAGGGTGCTCGAGTATTCCATTTTCTATCCACTTTATCTTGTGCATTCGATTCTTGTATTCCTGGTTTTGTGAAGTGATAATCTGAAATCTAGCATGTCTTTTCTCTTGCTCCTTTAACTCTTCGATATCATCAATTCTCTTCTGAATAAGCCATCTTCTGAAATCTAGTAAAAGAGGTAACACAGATGGTCTCGCATTATCCCATTTTTGGATTATTTTAACTTCAGCATCTTGTTTTTTAACTATACGCTTTGAGTTCAGACTTCCTGGAATTCTTAACAAGCATGACTTTATTGTGGGCTTGTGAAGATAATCTGCGGTATAATCAGTAAAAAATTCCTCTGCATATTGAATGAATAGGCTAGTCAAATCTTTATCTAAATATTTTGTGAATTCATAAAATGTTTCATATTCTTCTAGAAGAAATCCGCTGACTGGCTGGTATATATGATAGCCATTACCAGTCCACAGCACTGTTGGATTTCCACCAATACTTTCTTTATTAATTTTTACTAGTGTTTTATTTAATGCTCTTTCCAATAATTTTTGTTTTGTAGAAAAGTCCTTTAAATCCAAATCGACTACCAGAAAACTTATTGGTGTTCTGTTAATTCCCAGATATTCTGTATAAGAAGGATAGGCATTTATTCTGCAATCTTCATATCTTGAACTTTTAAAATGATCCAATGCTTCCTGTTTATTGAATATCTCAACTTGATGACCCAAATCCCATGTCATGATTTTTCTTGGGAATATTGGTTCTTGGAAATGATTCAAGATAAAATCTAAACCTTCTTCTACACTAAATTTGGAATTACTCTCAGGGGTCATGTTACCATTCTATTTATGGTGTAATAGATTCAAATCCCAACTTTTTCTCCGGCCTTCTTATTGAGGATCTGAATGCTCGCTCTAACTATTTTACCTTCATCTATGATATAATTTATTCTCGAATTAAGTGAAGTTTTGTCTATGCGTAACATCTCCAACTCCTATGATTTTCACATAATTATAATAAGTCAAATTCTATCCATGTTAATTATTTATATAATTTGCAAATTGCGACTTCGAAATGACTGTTTCGTCGATGTTCATCATATTAATTATTCTTAAAATTTCAGGAATGGAATATGGAGTTTTGAACTATGAGAAAATTCGTAATCGCTTTCTCGACAATTGTTGTTAGCATAATAGCGGCTATCGTAGTTGTGTCAATGGTGGCGACAAGCGTTGTCTATGCTCAGAATTCTATGCTACAGGGAGCCGATTATAATAATAGCACTAATCCGACGACACTAAGGAAAAAATTGCACGCTAACATTATTATTGATGCTATACATGCCAAAATTAGATCAGTCTATGATGGCTATGGCAAGAAATCGACTGGATTATGAACACATCAGATAAATAATATGCTAGGGATATAAGTTCAAATTTCTTGATATGTGCCAGAACTAGAGAGTTATATTTATTTAAGCTGTTTAACATTTGGCAAATATGATACTATTAATACTAGTGAAGATCGACTATTATACCAGCTATATCTGATACTGCAAGTTCGGGCAATGTACGATACAAAACATTAAAGACATTTACACTAAATGAAGCCACAAAGATAATTGAAAGAGTATAACATACCTCATGATCTTCATTTAACTTCTCAATAAAGATATCAGATAATTCCTCTCGGCTATATCAAACTTGATTGCCTTTACTACTTCATGCATATTCTGAAACACACTGATTTGAAATATACTATAGGTCTGCACTGCATTGCACAATATTCATCATATTAAAAATAATGCAAAGAAATCTATGATAACAATGGCTAGTACTACTAGTAATAATATTATCAATAATACAAACTTAGATAACATAAAACAAACTACTGAGAATGGTAAGAAAGATAAACTAATTCTTAAAAAGCCAGTAAAATTGCAAGGAGAGTGGAATCTTGATCCAAAAAAGGATTATCAGTTCAAAACTGAATTAGTATATGAGAAAGGCAAACAAGTAATTGAAATAGATTCTCCTTCATTTTTAGGAGGAAGTGGAAATAGACTTGGTCCAATGGCATACTGTGTAACTGGCATTGCATCATGTTTTATAAGTACATTTGTAACTATCGCAGCCACTAAAGGGATAAGACTGTCTAAACTCAATGTTAACACTGAATGTTTAATTAACTTTGCCAAGACATTTGATGTAGCAGATGAACCAATAACAGAAGGTATTAATTTTCAGATTGAAGCAGAAAGTGATAATGCCAATAAACAACAACTACAA